>JALYTQ010000305.1 GCA_030854195.1 Chloroflexota bacterium | reverse complement strand
GGTCGATAGGCTGCACGTGGACCCCTGGTAACAGGCGTAGCGAAGCAGCACTAATGATCGTACGGCTTGTTTCACCATGAATATCTGGTGATCTGCTCTCGGCAAAATTAAGGTAAAGAATATGGTTCAGCAGTAAAGATTATGCAAGAAAAACACCTTCTCGCAAGAGAGGGTGTTTTTCTTTGCTTCTTTCTTCTGCCATCACTCTCAGGCGGGTTACATTTCCTTGACAAAAACGGTTTCTTCGCACTATGCTGTATTTTACGAACTTATCTTTTAGCAGGATAGAGCAAGAAAACGGAGCAGAAAGAGAAAGAGCTCATGAGTGCACGTTTTACTAACAATGGGCAAGGAGCACCCGCGACTCCGCCCACAGGCGGTGCTAGCACCTACTACGATGAGGGCGCTGGACGCTGGGGCATTCCTTACAAATGGCTGGTGATCTGCGCGGTGGTCTTCGGCGTCTTTATGGCGATTCTGGATAGCACCATCGTCAATATCACTTTGCCTAAGCTGGAAGCCGTCTTCGGAGCAGACCTCAATGAAATACAATGGGTTATTACCGCTTATTTGCTCTCTCTGGCAGTAAGTATTCCGCTGGCGGGCTACATGGCGGACCGTTTCGGCATTAAGCGCATCTACCTCAGCGCTCTGGGTCTATTTATCATCGGGTCCGCGCTATGTGGGCTTGCGTGGAGCACTGGCAGCATTGTCTTCTTCCGTATTATACAGGGTCTGGGTGGAGGAGCGCTGCTGCCGCTGGGCACGGCTATGATCTTCGCCGCGTTCCCTCCTCAGCAGCGCGGACTCGCTTCGGCGTTCCTGGGCATTCCTATCGTGCTGGCACCCGCGATTGGTCCGACGCTTGGAGGCTACCTCGTGCAGTACGCCGATTGGCGTTTGATATTTTACATAAACGTTCCTGTTGGTATCCTCGGTCTTATCGTGAGCTGGATGGTTCTGCGCGAGCGCCGTTCGCCCGAACCTGGACGTTTCGATCTGCCGGGCTTCATGCTCTCTACCATTGGTTTTAGCACGCTCTTATACGGTATTTCGGACGCCTCCAGCGATGGTTGGGACTCGGTGCGTGTGATTGCGTTTGTCTGTGTCGGTATCCTTGCCCTGATAGGCTTTGTTATTGTCGAGCTACGTACCCGTAGGCCGCTGCTCGATGTGCGTCTCTTCAAGGATTGGAGCTATACCAGTGGCAGTATCGTGACATGGACGGTGCAGATGAGCCTGTTCGGATCATTGTTTCTGCTGCCTATCTATCTACAGAACCTGCGTGGCTTGAACGCGTTTCAGGCCGGGTTGTGGCTCCTGCCGTCAGCGTTAATTACGCTGATCTTCCAGCCCATCGGTGGTATACTGGTTGATCGCATCGGGGCGAAGTGGATCATCCTGGTGGGCACGGTCGCGCTGGTCATAACGACGTTCAGCCTGTCACGCCTGAACCTGTTTACGAGCTTCTGGTCGTTTCAAATGGTACTGGTGATCCGCAATATCGCGCTCTCTTTCACCTTGCAGCCATCCAACGTCGTTGCGCTCTATAACGTGCCGCGCCAGTTGTTGCCGCGCGCGACCTCGCTCTACAACGTCACGCGCCAACTGATGGTCTCCTTTGGTACTGCGCTCCTCGCGACCTTTGTGCAGAACCGCGAGCCGGTGCATTACGCGCGTCTGGCTGAGCAGGTGACGATGTTCTCGCCTGCCGCCTATTTTGTGGCGGGCCTGACGGAGGCTTTCCGGGCGCAGGGCTACGATCCGACCAACGCGCACCTGGCGGCTCTGCAGGTGCTATCGCTGCAACTGCAGGGGCAGGCGACTATGCATGCCTTCGATGATGCCTTCTTGCTGACCGTGGGCATCGCGATTCTCGGCGTGATCGCAGCCCTCTTCCTGCCCTCACCCGCGCGCATGCGACAAGGCCTGGAGCGACCCCAGGGCGCACCTGTGCAGACCGAGGAAGCGAGAGGAGCGCGAGCCGCTGCACTGATCGAATAGTGCCCAGGCTGGGAGCATTCAGGCCAATAGAGATGCGCGAGCGCTCAGCCCTCGTCTTAGCGCAAAGACTGCTGCAATGGCGGCGAGTGCCATCATTATAATAACGATGACGACGCCCTCGCTGCCACCGATCTGGCCTCTGAGCCCTGCTGGTCCCAGTCCCAGACTATCAGCAATTTGAGGCGCGTCTACCCACATGCTAACGATCCAGGCGATAGTGGCTATCATTGTTACACTCATCGCCAGCGCCGTTGCCGCTATAAGCATAAGCGCGTACTGGAGCGTGCGCGTACTGAACTCGCTACGTAAGATGGCTTTCGACGGCAGCACTGTTCCCGCTACCAGAATGAAGGTGAAGAGCGTTACGATACCCAGCTGCAGAGCGATCTCGAATGGTGGTTGGATTACCATTGGCGTAGCTGGTTTTGTTGGGGCACCAGCAATTATCTGGGCCGCAATCAGAAACACGAAGAAGCCAACCTCAAGTATGATGGTGAGCGCAATAAGGGTCAACCACAATTTTGGCCTGATCGCGAACAGGGCCAGCAGGTTGCCGTGTTTCCTCGCGACAACCTGTCTCAGGGCTATAAACAGGAGAGGCAATCCACCAAGTACGACGATTAGAAATGCAATCTGTGCACTCCAATTGAGGGTTGTAAACGCGAGCCGGATATTTAGATGTGCGCTTGCTGCGGCATCGAGAGGCGCGCGGGGGTCGGTGATGCGCATGAGAAAAAGGTAGGCCACTCCAAAGAGGACGAAGGCACCGAGGGTTATGACTATAGAGCGACGCATGGTTGGCAGCATCTGTTCTATCCTTTCATAGGCACGCCGTAGTGCAGAGAAGTGTTCCGCCAGCATTCCACCAATGGCTTCGCTGAACATAGGCAGCCAGAGTGCCAGCACTCCGAACGTTCCTCTCCGTCGGTAGGCGTCACGGCAACATTGACGAAAGACCTGGAGCGTTGCTTCCGCGTAGTCACGACGGTATACGGTTGGTCCTAGATAGAGGAGCCAGCGGTAAAGGCAGATCGAGAGGTTGATGATCCAGGAAGATGTTTTACGCATTAAATCCCCCTTCGTAAGCAGGCGCGAGAGGCGCATCGCCGAACAATGGCTTTGTCTTTGCCACGGCGACTGCCCGCTCCAGGCGTCGCGTTTCCGCAATGGCTGCCTGCTGACCGGAGGAAGTCAGGCGATAGTAGCGGCGTCTTTCGTCGTCTAACTCTGGATCGGGCCGTTCGTCTACCTCGATAATCAGGCCATCCTCTAGCATACGCTTGATTGAGCGATAGAGCGTTGTCGGCCCGATGCGCAGCGCTCCCTCGGTCTGCACTGCGATCTCTTGCATAATGCTGTATCCATGCCGCTCGCCATCTGCCAGGGCTAATAGAATATGAAAGACCGCTGGCGTCAGTGGAAGCATTGCTTCAGGCTTCTGTGTTGATGAAGACATCTCTTCTCTTTCCTCAGACCTCAATGTATTCATGTAGAATATAACCGATGTGGGTATAATACACTATAGCATTGTGACCTGTCAAGCCGCTAGCAGACGTGTCTCTGTTTTATAAAGCAAAACGTGTTCTTAGAAGGACAGCATCGTCGTGTAGATTACCGTACAACGTTATGCAGAGTGGAACGAGGTTCGTCATGGCATCTATCCATACAGTCGTCTTATCTACCGAAAACGAGAGCGTAGATATTGAAAACGGGTCGCTCTTCTTCATTGGGACCGCGACGGTGCTCCTGCGCTACGCGGGCTTTACGATTCTGACGGACCCGAACTTTTTGCATCAGGGAGACCATATTCATGCTGGCTATGGCCTTCAGGCCGTGCGCCAGACCAATCCGGCGCTGGAGCTCGATCAGTTGCCGTCGCTGGACTTTGTGCTGCTCTCGCATTTGCACGAGGACCACTTTGATCGCCTGGTGGTGAAGAAGCTGGATAAGGGTGTGCCGATCGTAACAACGTCTTCGGCGGCAAAGGCTTTGCATAAAAAGGGCTTTCGCCTGACCTATGGCCTGGATACCTGGCAGGCCATTACTATGGTCAAAGGGGAGCAACAACTGCACATAACGGCGATGCCGGGCACGCATGGACCGGGGCCGCTGGGCAAGCTGCTGCCGCCTGTGATGGGCAGTATGTTGGAGTTCGAGACGACGCGGGATAAGACTACGATGCGCCTCTACATCACGGGCGATACGCTGATCTTTAAGCAGTTGAAGGAGATTCCAAAGCGCTATCCCGATATCGACCTGGCGCTGCTGCACCTGGGCGGGACAAAGTTCTTCGGCGTGATGCTGACGATGGATGCGAAGCAAGGCGTGGAGGCGATGCGCCTGATTAATCCGCACGAGGCTATTCCCATTCACTATAATGACTACAACGTCTTTAAATCGCCATTGGAAGATTTCAAGAGTGCCGTTGCCAAAGCTGGACTTGAGAAGCGCGTACACTATCTCAGTCATGGCGAGACCTACGAGTTCAAGGTGCCTGCGGGTCGGCGCTGAATTGAAGCATCATGCCGAGCGCAAGGGTGAACACGTCTCCCACAGAGACGCCACGCTCACTTCGCCAATGTGCTGCCAGCGCTCGTTCCAGTCCTTGCCCCATCTATCCTGCGGCGGCGGGCAGGTTTTGACGCCGAAGCCCTCATTCGTGAGCTGAGCGGCGAGGCGGCGGCTTGCTTCCCTGCCGCCCTCATCGCCATCGAGGGCCAGGACGACAGTTTTTACCTGCGGCGGTATCCATTCGATCTTCAGCGCGGTCCCCGCCAGCGCGACTACCTCGTTGGACGCAAAGCCAGCGGCGAGCAGCGTCAGGCGGTCGAAGGCACCCTCTACAAGAATAATATGTTCGGCGAACTGATCGAAGGGAGAACAGAACCAGCCAGCGGGATTGGTTTTGATCCAGCGCCTGGGGCTGTTCGGCTGCTCTAGTATTCTCTTGTGGAACTGCTCGTGCATGCCGGGCTGCCAGCGCCACAGGGAGCGCCCGATGTAGCCCTGTCCATGCGGCGAGGTGAGCGGGAAGAGCATGCGCGTAGACCAGCGGCGCACGAGTGAGCGCGGACCCGCGTTGCGAAGCCGCGCTACGATAGCCGGGGCGAGATAGCCGACGCCCGCCCTAAGCGCGATCGACAGAGGAATGCCGCGTTCTTCAAGATAGATGCGCGCTCGCTCGGAGGCCAACAGGGCACTAGAGAACTGCTTTTGTAGGGCGAGGAGCGCGTGCCGCTCGTCTTGCTGCCATTGCGGTACCTGTGGAGGAATGTGCAAGAGCATCGGCTGTTGGGCTAATGGCAGGCGTTCAGTTCTGAACACGAAGGATCGCGCTAATGCATAAGCACCCTGCTCTTCGCGTGCATGTAGCAGGTGCGCCGCCACGCTGGGATTCCATTCCTCAACCAGTACCGTCGCCTGACAGGCGAAGCAGTGGCCCCAGCCGCTGGTGCGCTGGATGGAGAGCGAGCGCTGATGATCGCTGCCGTGAATGGAGCAGTAGGCGCGCACATACGCGCCACTCTCACAGGGAGCACGCAATTCGCGTTGCGAAAGGAGCGTTATATTTTTTCCATGTCGGGTTGTGATTGTCTGCATGATCGTTTCCCATTCTTGTTTCATACACCACACCATCTCCATACTTACTTATAATACGGATGAAATAGAACAAAAGTTCTAATTATTTCTCAGTAGGGATGGGCCTTGCGTCCATCCGGCCCAAGATCGTATAGTGGGC
>JALYTQ010000062.1 GCA_030854195.1 Chloroflexota bacterium | reverse complement strand
CCCCAGGCCGATGCGCGGTTAATTGGGACCGGACGCGGGCTTGTGAACCGCGCCCCTACACCAGTGATAACAATGGGGTCATGTTTTTATGCCCGAGGCAATATGAGCGCGCCATTGGTCTATGAGTGTATGATATTGTTCATCCTTAAGACGACAAAAATGACGATCAGCAGAACGACCAGAGCTATGGTGCCAAGAATAAAATAGAGGTTTCGGCGTCCAAGCGTTATTTTGCCGCCGGGCGTCGATCGGCGCAGGCGCGCGCGCGCCTCTTCCACGCGCTGCTTGCGGCGTTCGATACGCTTGCGGCGCTGCTCCTGCACCGTGTTCGCCTTATTCTCGTTTGGACCCGTACCCAGATGTTGCATGCGGCGGCGCATATCGCGGTTATAGCTCTCCGTCTGCTGCTGGGCGGAATTATTATTTGTTGGTATCTGTTTGGGAAGGGTCGATTTCGCGCCAGGCACAGCGGTACCGCCGACACGCGGTTTGTTGCTCTTTGCGCCACCCTTTTTTGCTGCCGGTGCAGGGGTCGCCGCTATCTGTTGCTGGGTAGCATTTGTGTTATTCGTCGTATTCGTCGTATTGGTAGTTTTCGGTGTACTCGACGCAGACTTCTGGCGAGCATTATTATCATTTGCCATCATGACACCCTTTCGTTACTACAGATTTGCAAGCATGCTACGAGCGATGCGTGCCGCCTCTTCTTTATTATCAGGTGAGAGCTCACCATCGATCACCAGGCCAAGCAAATGGTCCTTGATCGGACGCAGCCAGGGGCCGGGGCCGCGACCAAACATCTCCATCAACTCGTTGCCATCCAGGGGGCTGCGCAGGGGAACGCGCGTCGCCTCCTCCTTAAGGCGTTGGCAGCGCTCCGCCAGTTCTGTAACGCGGGCAGAGGCTCTGGCAACCTTGTCTACACGGTAGCTGGTGATATCGGCGCGGGATAGGTCGAGCAGGTCGGGGAGGTCATCGCCAGCATCAATCATCAGGCGGCGCACGGCTCCATCCGTCCACTCCGCCGTGTAGGCGTTGGCGCGCATATGCAGGTGCACGATGCGCGAGACGCTCTCTATGAAGTCGCGATCAAAATGCAGGCGTTTGAGAATATCGCGCGCCATATACGCTCCAACATCTTCATGGTTAAAAAAGTGTACCTTATTATCCTCAACGGTCTTTGTACGCGGCTTGGCGATATCGTGCAGCAACGCGCTCCAACGAGCAACCAGGCGCGGTGAAGAGCGTTCGACGACGCGCAGCACGTGGGCGTAGACATCTTTGGTTGCTGGCGCGCGCGGTGTTGGCTGCTGGCTCACGCCGCGCAGCTCTACAACTTCCGGTACGATCGACAGCATCAACTCCAACTCCACGAGGAGATCGAGTCCCCTGGCCGGATGATCGGAGAGCAGCAACTTGTTCATTTCATCGCGGATACGCTCGCGGCTGATCTTCTGTAACTTGCTTGCCTGGCGTCTGATAGAGCGGCGTGTCTGCGGCTCGATAGTAAAGTCGAGCTGGGCGGCGAAGCGCACGGCGCGTAGGAGGCGCAGCGGGTCCTCATCGAAGCGCTTATCTGGCTCATCGCTCACGGCGCGCAAAATATGCGCATCCAGATCCTGGCGTCCACCGAAGGGATCGATGATGTGCCCATTGAGAGGATCGCGCGCCATCGCGTTGATGGTAAAGTCGCGCCGATGCAGATCCTCCAGCAGGTCGGTCCCGAAACACACCTCCGGTTTACGCGACTCTGGATTGTAGCGTTCCGTGCGAAATGTCGTGATCTCCACGATATTACTCTCGTAGTGGAGGCGCACCGTTCCGAAGCGCTCGCCAACCAGCACGATCGCATTGGGGCGCGTGGGGGCCACCAGGCGCTTGATCTCATCGGGATGAGCATCGGTCGCCAGGTCCGCGTCGGCAGATTTACCGCGATGCAGCAGTACGTCGCGCACGGTCCCACCTACCATATAGAGTTGTTTCTGCTGCGCATGGAAGTCCTGCGCCAGTCGTAAAATGATATCGAACATACTAAAATCTATGTATCCGCTTTGTTGTATCGTAGTGGTCAAGTCGAGTTCCTGATCAATGTAGTCGCGCAAGGGTGCGTTCACCTATCCGTCTTGCAATGGGACTATTGTATCATGTTCTGCCAGTCCCTATAAAGAGGTAGAGCGAGCAATATCCGAGAAAGTCCTACGCACTGGCGATCGCACGCGAAGTATAGAGGTGAATAAGCGGCAAGACGCGCAGGGAAAATAGAACGTCCCAAAGAGATGGGTGCAAAGATGTCCTACAGATGTGCTCTAGTTGCTATTGTAGCAAATAACCATTAGCTTGCATACTAGTACGAGAAGTGATAGCGATAAAGGCATATGCAACATTATGCTCACAAGCATGCGTACATAGATAGTGGTAGATATTTAGGAGAGATGGAACTCATGAGTAAGCTGGTGATGGTGATCGACGACTCTCCCACGGTAAGAAAGATTCTGGAAGTAAGCCTGCGACGCGAAGGGCTAGAAGTAGTCAGTTATGCGGACGGCATCGAGGCGCTACGAGCAGTCACAAATCGGCAGATCGCGCGCCTGCCGGATCTGGTGATCCTGGACATCGACCTGCCCAAGATGAACGGCTACGAGATTGCGCGCTACCTCAGAACGAAGCCGCAGTGGAGCCGAACGGTGATCGTGATCCTCTCCCGCCATGATGGTGTGATAGACCGCCTCAAAGCTCGTCTCGCGGGCACCCAGGCGTATCTAACCAAGCCATTTACCACGAAGACCATCGTCAATGTCGTCAATTCCAGCCTCGGCCTACCCTCATCTACCTCAGCACCACAATAATATCTCTATTCTCCTTTAGAACCCCTCTACGCCTGTGGCAATTTGCGAGGGGTTTTTTCATCTCTATTCGCAAACACAGCAAAATTTCCATCCCATTTGGGCTATTTTCTATTGACTACCGCGTTTAATCTGGTATACTTATATAGAAAATTTGTTCTAAAACAGCTAGAACGGAGGAGATTCCGATGGAAACCACTCAGATCAGGAGGCAGACCCTACCCGCTGAGTATGACGTTGAAGACGACGACGCACTCTATACAACGCGTATGCCCAGCAGTGCGCGCCGCTACAGACCGACCCCGCCTGCCCAGCAGCCGGACGCCGGACCTTTAATGCAGAAAGGGACGTTGATTCAACGGCGTCGTTCAAGCCTGGCTCCTAAAAATACGCACGGCATCGCATCGAACGCCATAGCGCCCACTCGATTAGAGACGGCCTATAGGTCGCAGCGGTTTCCCATCGTCGCGATACTTGTCGGTATGGTCATTATGATCGTCCTGGTAATGAGTTTTAGCGCGTTAGGTTCCTGGTGGCACGTTTACCAGGACGATCTCCGCTATGGTCGTCCGCGTACCACGCAGATGGATGCGCTAGTCGGCCACAGTGATAGCGCGGCGCATCCGACGCACTTTATCTTGCTCAACCTGAACCGCCACGTCGAGATAATTGAGATTCCCGGCGGCGACGTGACACACACGCACATCTACATGGGTCCAGTGCTCTTTGGCAACGGCCAGGACCTTACCCCGGTCACCGGCGAGATCCGCGATGTCAACGGCGATGGTAAACCCGACCTCATCGTACATATACAGGATCAGCAGATCGTGTATATCAATGACGGGACGACGTTCCACCCGCAATGATTGCGGTATTGTTACATTCCAATCTTTCCTTCTTCCATTCAGTATCCTTAAGCGGATCGTTAGAACAGGAAAGCCAGATGTTTGCTGGTGCATATCGTGTCGCCTAATGTGCCTGATTCTAACAGATTGCATCCGAACACGTCAAGCAATTTTGCAATACGCGCCCATATGTCTCTACACTACTTACATTCATTCGGCACACATGGGTTCCCACATTGGGGACAGAACCGTGCTTTGGGAGGTATATCCTGGTACCCACACGCTTCACAGATAAGCAGCGCGCTGGACAGTGGGGAGTGTTCAGAAGGCGTGGAGGCATTACCTACAGGGGCGTTATCTAACGAGGCAAAGTAGTTGAGAATGAGTTGATGGGCAAAACTATAGCCGCCTCCGACCCGGCGCAACAGAATACGGCTTGTTGCATCATCCAGAAAGTGGACGATACGCGATGGAAACATGCCCGTTTGCCAGAGCCAGAAGCGCAAGAGATAGTGCCGTATAATGGCTGCCCAGCCACCGGACAGCGCGCCGAGCGCTCCAACAACCACAGCCCCGCTGCCTAACACATTTGGTAGAGCGCTCAGCCAGTTGTGTTCTAAACTGCTCATCGATGCACTAACCATGATGCCAGCCAGTACGCTAACAAAGATAACAATCAGTGCGCTAACAATGCAGCCAACCACTGCGCTGATAACGCCAACAATCGCGCCATGCTTTGCGGAACGCCAAATTCCCTCGTTCGGAGACAAAGAGAGGTCTTCGGTCAGTTGCTTCCCTGAGAAGCCGCCAAATAGTGCGCCAAGCAGCATACCGAGCAGTACTGAGGCGATAATGGTGGCTAGTAGAACTATCAGTACATTCATAAGAGTAATGCGTGAAGGGTTCCATAATTTAGATGCAAGTATAAATGTGGAAGTAAAGGTCAGGCCGAGGATGATAGCAAGCAATAGCACGTCACGCAATCCCTCAATCAGCCCTGAACCCAGCCTCCTCCAGGTCCAGGTGAGCACTTCTGTGAGCACTATCCGCATATCAGCTTCGTTGCCGTAAACTAAGGCTGCAATCCACCCACCGCACAGCCCACTAGCCACTTCGACGACTAGTACGATGAGCAGATAAGCGATCGTATTGTTGATCGAGTAGAATGCAAAGTTGGATTGCCAGGTGCATATTGCGTAAAACGGCGTTACAAATATCCCACTGAATATCCAAGAGTACAATCCCTTCTCAAGCCAGGCGGGAATGTCCATAAATTTCCTTCTCGTCTGGGGCATTCTTCCCCAGATCACTCTACCAATCAAGCCAGAGAAGAACCTCCAGATCGTTCTACCAAGCGAGCCAGGGAAGAACCCCCAGAAAAAACCACCAATCAGGCCAGGGAGGAACCCCCAGAAAATTCCGGCCTCTTGCGCATTGTCTGAATATTGTAATATGACCAGAAGAGCATAGAATAGTATGCCAAGTAGTATCCCTCCAATCAGTCCACCGACTAGCCTGACGCTCAATTTATAGAAGGTTCGTTGCGTCTTTGGAAGCCAGTCTGGTTGAAGTTGCTCAAGGGAAAATACGCTTTGATGATGATCTCGCATCTGTCGGGCCAGCCAGCTCAGCCAGCTCTGGGTACGCTGCAACGGATAGCGCGCTGTATCTCCTTTTTGTGCTACCATGCGCTCAATGTAGGCGGCAAAAATTCTACGTTGTTGTTCTTCAAGAGTTCCCTGGTTCGGCAGCGCCTGATCTGATGTTCCTGCATATGTGAGCGTTATGACATTGAGCATCAGCGGAATAGTCACAAGTTCTTGCAATACAGGATTGATCCGCAGGGTCGCTTGCACGGTATGCAATTTCAGTCCTGCTCGCCTGAGATAAGTCCAGACTCGCTCCTTGTTCAGAGGTTGCACCACTACTGAACTGGACAACCCCAACCGATGTTGTTGCTCAATCTCTTCATATTCTGTCTGGCGACTACAGACCACCAGCGGTACCATATGCTCTTTACGATACCTATTAATCGCCTTGATGCAGGCCAGGCGAACGTCTCGCGGCACTTCATCGAGTCCATCAAGCAAGGGAAGGATCTGGTTTGTCTGCATCCACTCGGCACTAAGCTCATGAGGCACCTTATAGAGTTGGACCAGTTGTTCGCGGAGCCAGCTTATGAGGGGAAGGCGTTTCACCGCCCAGCTGGACAGAGGGATAATCACGGGCATGGGAACCCGGTCATCATGCTCGGCACGTTCTACAAGATAGCGCGCTAATTCGAGCAATAGCATAGATTTGCCTGCCCCTGGTTCGCCCAGGATCAAGAGTTCATGCCCGACCTCCTCAAACACCTGCGCGATGGTGGTGCCTTCAGGCAATAAGCGTTCCGGTTGCTGAGGAGTACGAAAGAGCAACCCGATGTGATGTAGCACGGCATCAGGCTGCTCCTTAAGTCCGAGCGTCACCCTTGCCGCCCCTTGCAGCGACTGCTCCCATTCCTGATCGTATCGACGGTGTAACCAGTCGAGAAAATGCGCGCGGTCTTGCTGTTGCCGGGGAGTAAGATGCGACATATTGAAGTTCGTAATGTTGACATTGGCAGTTGCATTATTGTTTGCCTGGGCTATATAGTTTCCCTCGGCGCGCTGGAAGCGCAAATACTCATCGGCCATAACAATGTCGTCCTCAGTGCTCTGTTTGATGTCCGACGTTCACCGAAGCATTACTTCCTCGATCTGCCTGGGCAATGTAGCTGCCTGTCGCCGTTTGCATATGCAGCCCGCTCTCTGGTAAGGTTTGGAGCTGGTGCAGCAGCTCCTGAGCGGCCTGAAGGATCTCGCAGTCCTGATCGGCCTTGACCGCGGTGATCTCTTCCTGCAATGTTTCCTTGCGACCCGCCGCGTCGGGTTCCTTCTCCAACTGATCAATGGCCTGTAACACATCGCTGTGCTCACCGAACTTCTTGCTGAGCAGGACTTTGAGCTTGCCATAGGTATCAGTGACCAGCGTTTTACTCATCTCCGTGAGGCCGCTGATAGCGCCAGCAGAGAGGGCAGCGACAATCGCAGTTGTAATCGGGTCCATCTGTTCCCTCCTCGCGTTTATGAGGGGCCTATGCTACTTTTCATGTCCAACATGCGTAAATTATGGGGGTTAATCGGAGAACGTGTGCATGAATAAATATGCAAAGAAAGATGCCGCCAGTAACTAGTATAATGAAAAACTACGAGGAATGCAACAAACGATCAGTAATGTATCGATAAAAGGTCTATAATAGAGAGGGCAAGAAAATAAGTTGTTTGTAGGATTACATAAATTTTGAGAGTACGATATGCTAGAGGGGCATGGCTCATGTTGGTTTGCCACTTCTGATGGGGTCGCGAAGAATAGCAAAGAGTGCGGGAAAAAGTTTTTGCTTTTGTATATGCTATGATGGTCAAGTGATCAGAAATTGATTCTTTCCGATAGCTCATGAGAAAGAATGATGACAAAACCCACACTTGCGTAAAGTAGTCAGGTACTCAAGCTGGAGGCAAAGCGAGATGTGTAGGAACATTCAGACGCTTTTCAACCTGGAACCTCCTGTCACGGAGGAAGAGATTCACGCGGCTTCGCTGCAGTTTGTCAGGAAGATCAGCGGCTTCAACAAGCCATCTAAGACGAACGAGGCCGCTTTCTATGCAGCCGTAGACGACATTGCCAGAATATCAGGTCAGCTTCTCGACTCGCTCGAATCAACTGCTAGTCCGAAAGATCGGCAGGAAGAGGCGGCGAAAGCTAAGGCTCGCGCCGCTCAAAGATTCGGCAAGTAAACGTTAAGTTTTATCCTTCATGTTTCACCAATTGTCCGTGGTCCAGTTCCCAGCGCGTGCCGCCAAAACGCTGGATGAACCAGCGATCGTGCGAAATGGCCAGCACCGGACCGGGGAAATTGAGGATGGCTGCCTCAAAGGCTTCCAGCACATCCAGGCTGATATAGTTGGTCGGCTCATCCAGCAGCAGAACATTCGGTGTCTGGGCCATCAAGCGGGCAATCTCCAGCTTGCGCTGCTGACCAGGGCTAAGTTGTCTCACGGTCTTATCCATATCCTCCAGGCGGAAGAGACCATAGCCAATTAAGCGGCCCACGAACTCACTCTCGTAACCTACCTGACCATAACGGTAGGTTTCCAGCACGGTTTTCGCCGGGTCCAGATCCTCAAGATCCTGTGGCAAGTAGCCGATACGCGCGCCGGGCGCGATCTGGATTTCGCCGCTATCGGGCCGTTCCTGATCCATAATGAGCTTGAAAAGGGTCGATTTACCTGCTCCATTCGACCCCGTCAGCACGATACGAGCATCTGGAGCCACCATCAGTTCAACGCAGTCCAGCACCCGGCGCTCGCCCCAGCTTTTCGAGACTCCCTGGATACGCAGCACCTCGCGCGACTCAATGGCCTTGCCCTGAAAGTGTGAACTGACGCGCAGGATTTCAGGCGGTTTGGGAATGGGATCGGCCTCAATGCGTGCGAGCTGCACTTCAGCAGTCTTCACGGTACGCGACTGGGTGCGCTGGACACTCTGCCCATAGTAATAATTGATGAACTTATCATTATCGCGAGGCGCGTGATAATTGCGCCCGGCATGAGTAGCGGCCTCTTTGATGCGCTTGCGCAGGTCGCGGATCTCTTCCTGCTGGCGCTCATATTCCTCCTCCCACTTGCGGCGCTCAGCCGCTTTCGTCTCAACATATGCCTCATAGTTGCCGGTGTATTCTTTGAGTTGATGCTGATGCTCATCAATCTCGCAGATACGATTGACGGTGCGGTTCAAGAACTGGCGATCATGTGAGACCATCAGTATACCGCCACGATATGCCGCCAGGTAGCCTTCCAACCATTGCAGGCTGGCAAAGTCCAGATGGTTGGTTGGTTCATCGAGTAAAAGCAGGTCTGGCGAGCGCAAGAGCAAGGTAGCCAGCCCGATGCGCGCGCGCTCGCCGCCCGAGAGCGTTTGTACCTCGCGCTCGCGTGGCAGGTAATCAATATGCAGACCGGCCAGAATGGTGTCAATACGATAATCCAGGTCGTAACCGCCCGCATCCTGGAACCTGGTCGAGACATGACCATACTCTTCTAAAAGCGCCGCGAGCTGCTCCTCGTCGGTCTGGCTGCCCATCTGGGCCTCCAACTGTCGCATCTGCTCCTCTAACTGTCGCATCTGACCGACCGCCTCCAGGATCAAATCCTGGATGCTATGCCCATAAAAGTCCGGCGTGCTTTGCGGCAGATAGCCCACCGCGACCGAGAGTGCAAACATAAAGCTACCCTCGTCGGCCTCCTCCTGCCTCGTCAAAATGCGCAGCAGGGTTGACTTGCCTACGCCATTGGGGCCAACCAGGCCCACCCTATCGTTCTGATTTATGACAAAATTGATTGACTGTAAGACGTGTATCGCACCATACGATTTCCCAAGTCCACGTACAGTTAAAAGCATACATATCACCTCGCTATAACGATGCCGTATGCTGTGCGTTCGAGAATGGGAAAGAAGCAAGGTCATCTGCAAAAGGATGGGAGGAGATGTGCGCAGGCTTCGTTTCATCCAGCAGCAAGCGCCATGCTAACTGTCTGGAGCACACCATACGGCAGTAAAGAAAAAAAGAGGAGAGTAACGGAGCGGAAAAATCTGTTTATCCGTCCATAAGGCACGCTCTTCGTAAAGAAGAAAGAGCAGGGCCGCCTCACGTTACACTGATTACTGCCTGAATGGTGTGATTTTCAACGGATTCTCCTGGTGAATGAGAAAGGAAAGACTGCTTATACAGTTAGTATAAAGAATGCGGCGAAAAAAGTCAAATGTCTGTCAATGATGATGGCTGTGCCGGTGGCATACAATCGAGAAGAACATGGTATATTTTGATAGGTTTACCTATTGATTTTATGCGTGCATGTTCACTCACCCACTCTAATGAAAAGTCAGAAATAACCACCTCATCGTATTGTGCTGATTGTAAATACAGGCTGGCCGCATTGTCAGTAATAGATTTCTTCACGCGCTTTTTCCATTCGTTGAGTGTATTACTTTGCACGTACCCAAGCATAGCGGCTTCATCGTATTCCCTTGCATAGATGCCCTCTGTAAAACATCCCATTCCTTTGACACCAGTATATTTACCTGCTCCATAGCCATTTGTGCTCAAGCGTTTTGCTTCAAATACATATTCAGGGCGTCCAGGGCCGGACCCTAATTCAATAAAAATATCGGTTCGTGGCCTGGATTTGCCATGTCTTCCCTTGCCTGACACAGGCGCTTCTTCATGAACACCATAAAATTTACACCAGGAAGGACAGCCAGGACGGCGCATCCAGTCTTTTATGCCACAAACGATAAATTCAGTAATATGTTCCTCATTATGTTTATTAGTCGTTATTTTTATGCGACCTGCTCTGTATCCAGTATTGATAAGCACGTGCGCATTTTTTCTGAATGCAACCTTCCACGGCTGAAAATGAGAAGGATCAGGCTTATTACTTTTCATAACTCCCTACTACACCTCAGCAAGAACTTCTCCAAGAATATCACCGGCATCGTTCATTGCCTGTGTGCGAGTCCAATCGATCAAACGGGATGGTTTGTAAAGATGGATGCGAGACCCATCAAAAAGCCGCAAGCCTCGCTGTACATATATCCATTGGCTGACCTGTTCCTTGAGGCTTTCACTCAGTTCGGACAATATACGAGAAGATGTAACATCACCTGGTTTTACGCTACTAGATTTGAGTGCTATTGGTGTATCCGTGTTCACAACGTCAATAATGCACTCAATGAGATCGGAAGAATAGGTAATGCTAATACTGTGATGCGTGCCCTCACCTACAAAACCATCAAGCTCGTTCCGAAGTTCGCGCGCATAATCTAAGAGGTCCTGTTCACGCGGCTCCCGAATAACTTGCTTGAATGCCGTCGGTCTATCAAGCAAGAGGCGCACACGAACAAAGTCAGTTACGAGCAGACGAATATCTTCAGGGATAGCAAATAGATCAAAGATTTTCTCGTCAATTCTGCTCCTCGCATGTTCATGAAATGATTTCACTTCATTTTCGACCAGATCCCTTTGCTCGTTTGACATCTTCGATAGCAGATCAGGTATGGATGAAGCGTCAGAAAGCATACTCTCATGCGAAAAAAGGTCCGGTTGAAGATTACGCGCGTTTGCGATTGCTGCCGAAATATATTGCTTTTCATCAACGACCAGACGTTGGTGAAGCGAGGCAAGTTCTTTGACTTGCTCCGCATGAAGGTCTGGAACAAGGACCTGTTTTAGCCCGCCGAGAGTGATATAGCTGGCATTTTTAAAAACACCCCATTCAGGAACGTGGAAGAAAAGATAATAAGAAACCAGGCTGGATTTGAGATAGAGTGAGAGTGCACGCAAAGTGTCTGCATCCTCCTGAGGACCAGCTATTCCTATAACACGAGGTGGAATGAGAAAATCAAGTTCGCTGAAGGTTACAAAACTTCCCCAACTCGGGGAAATAACGATATGAGGTGCTTGCATGAGTGAGAATCCTTGCTTCCCTCCGCGTTTGCGAATAGCACACATCTCCTCAGGTATAGGAGCCAAAATGTAGGATGGGACGGAAAAACGGAACAAAGTATTTGACATCATTTCACGCTGAAATTCCGTTTTACCTTTCAGGTCATCTCTATCCTGCAAGTCCTCGGTAGATTCTTGTTTATTACGGAGTTGAACGCCCTCAGAAGGTGGCGGCCAATTTCTTTTCTTGCAAAAATCTTCAAGCGTTGAAGGAAAGAGCGTTTCAATGGTCTCAATGGCCCTCTTATCCTGAAAGGTTCCCCAGAGAGCAAGCTTCCAGACAAGCGTTTCTCCTGTTTCTGCATCGCCAGGATCAATAGTCTGTATTTCTTGCTCCTTAATCGTGATT
Source organism: Chloroflexota bacterium (assembly GCA_030854195.1). Lineage (GTDB taxonomy): Bacteria > Chloroflexota > Ktedonobacteria > Ktedonobacterales > Ktedonobacteraceae > JACDAE01. The sequence continues at coordinate 8,386 of JALYTQ010000062.1, read as the reverse complement.
GTCCAGGGGCTTTCTCGTGTGCCTGTAACCTGATCGATAGATAAGGGTGAGTAATGAATAATGGGTGGCTTCTCTTTCTCTCTATTTTTCCAGGGGCGATACACCATAGTAAAAGCTGGGAACTCATTCTTGGGAAATAATATCCAGCGCAAATTTGCGAAATTGGTTATTCGCAATATGCAATGGTGGGTGAAGAAGCGTTTACGATAGGTGTGACCAAGCACATTGAAAAGGCTTGTGGCAGGAAGTATAAAGCCTACAATACCATCGAAACGAAGTAAATCAGTAACTAACCAGCTAAATGCCTCAGCAACGCGTTTTCTGCTTACAGGACGCTCTGCTTTATTGCTCGTATCCTCCATCCATTGCCAGGCAAGCTCTTCCCCGTCTTTGTCTTTTAGTTCAATCCAGGGGGGATTACCAATAATGATGTCAAATGTCAGGCCTTGCTGCCAGAATTGAGCTTTATAATGCGTTCCTTCAATATCAAAGAAATCGCTATGAAAAATCGTCGTATTATGCAGCGTGGGAAAATGAAACGCTATTTTTTGTAGTTCATGTGGGTCCACGTAGTTAAGCAGGGTTAAAATAAGGCTGAACTCTGCAATGTAACATGCGTCCAGCTCCCGCTCCACGCCGTAAATATTGCTCAATAATGCTTTGAGTTTCTTATCAGATAACTTTGATCCACCACTTTTAGCAAGTTCAGCTTCTATAAGCCGTCTATAGGCCAGGACAAGAAAAACTCCTGACCCACAGGCCGGATCAAGAATTTTCGTTTCTTCAGTCAAGGGCTTGACGCTACTTACCTCAGATAATAGGTAATCCGCCAGGATTTCAGGAGTATAGATGGCTCCTTTCTTTCTGGCATCCTCTATAAATTGCTCGTAGACTTCCGAAAGAATCTCGATAGGAATGTAGGCAAAATTGTAAGCTTGAAAGTCGAGATGCAATTGTCGGATAACCTCGTTCTTCTCCTCACGGACAGTCTCATCTCCCAGAAACACCGAAGCGGTTAGCTGAACATGCAGATCAGTAGGCGCTTTTGCCTGAGTAAAGTCAATAGGAAATATTTTGCCATTGAAACGCTCCTCCAAAGCAGCAATGAGCCTGGATAAGCCAACGGCAGTGGCAGTTCGGCTGAAGATACTCGCCTTCTCTAAATGTTGCTCCTGTAACCAGGCCTCAGTAAGAATTCCTCTATCCCACAAATAGCGAATATAGACGTACTTCCCAATCAAAGCATGGGCCACAGAGGAATCCAGCCCTCGATTTTTCAGTTGTTTGCCGAGTTGACGCAAGTTCATTAATAACCGCTTATCCACTCGTTCCTGCTCATCGAGTTGCTTCTTGTACTTTCCCTTTTGCCAGATGCGTCCAGTATCAATGGCTTCAGATGAAAATTCGGCTAACAAAAGACGAAGATCAGTTAGTGGAAATTCGTCTAGTAATCCCTTGTTCGGGTCTTCCTCTGAATACTTGAAACCAGTATAGATCCTTGCCTGTTGTGGCAGTAGTACAATTAAGTATGGCGCGTAGAACAGATTCCAGAGGCTCCGATGAATATCCTGAGCGTGCTTCAGGTCTCTCGCCTGAGCAATATAAATGGCGGGGCGATCTACAATAACTTTTTGTGTAGTAGCAGGACTTGCCTGGAAAACATAGATACCACTCACCCCCGCATCATGGGCAGCGCGAAAAAGATGAGCCGTCTCAGGCTCAAATTCACTTACACGAGAACGGTAGTGAGGTGAATGCTCATAATCAAGCTCTTCAAGAAGCGTACTTAACAGCATGAACATCCTCCCCTACCTTCGCTATTAAAAAGTGTTATTCTTACACGTCCAGATTCGCGCTCTTCGCGTGACTCTCAATAAACCGTTTGCGGGGGCCGACCTCGTCGCCCATGAGCATGTTGAAGGTCTTATCGGCCTCGATCGCCTCTTCGATGTTGACGCGCAGGATGGTGCGTTTATCGGGGTCCATCGTGGTGTCCCACAGGGTATCGGGATTCATCTCGCCCAGACCTTTGTAGCGACCGACTTCGGGCTCCTTGCCATTGTGGGCCAGACTGTATTCGGCAACGATGGCGTCCCGCTCCTCGTCGGTGTAGACGTACTTGACCTGCTTGCCCACTTTGATGTGGAACAGGGGCGGCTGCGCGATGTACAGGTGCCCTTCGCTGATCAGCTGCGCCATGTGGCGGAAGAAGAAGGTCAGCAGCAGCGTGCGGATATGCGCGCCATCTACGTCGGCGTCGCACATGATGACGATGCGCCCGTAGCGCAGTTTGGTCATGTTGAAGTGCTCGTCGATGCCAACACCGATGGCCGTAATGATGTTTTTGACCTCCTCATTTTTGAGGATCTTATCCAGTCCCACTCGCTCGACGTTCAGGATTTTTCCGCGCAATGGCAGGATGGCCTGGAAGTGGCGATCGCGCCCCTGCTTGGCCGAGCCACCGGCGGAATCGCCCTCGACGAGGTAGAGCTCGCAGCGGTCGGCGCGCCGCTCGCTGCAATCGGCGAGCTTGCCCGGCAGCGTGGAGTCCAGCACGTTCTTGCGTTGGATAAGGTCTTTAGCGGCGCGGGCGGCCTCGCGGGCACGGGCGGAGGTGAGACACTTGTCGATAATGGCCTTGCCCTCGCTCGGCGTCCGCTCCAGGTGCTGCAGGAGCATGTCGGCGGTGATTGCTTCGACGATGGGGCGCACGTCGGCATTGTTGAGCTTGCTCTTGGTCTGCGCCTCGAACTGCGGATTGGCGATCTTGACGCTGACAACGGCTGTCAGACCCTGGCGCACATCGTCGCCGGTCAGGTTGCCGTCCTTCTCTTTTAGCAGGTTGACCTTGCGCGCGTAGTCGTTGAGCGTGCGCGTGAGGGCGCTGCGGAAGCCAGTAATGTGCATGCCGCCATCGACGGTGTTGATGCCGTTGGCGAAGGAGAATTCGGTGCAGGACCAGCTATCGTTATACTGCAGCGCGACCTCAACCTTTACTCCGTCGACATCGCGCAGCGTGCTGACGGGTCGGGCCTGCAAGGTGTTTCTGTTCTTGTTCAGGTAGCGCACAAATGAGACCAGGCCGCCCTCGAAGTAGAAGGTTGCCTCGCGGTCAGTGCGCTCGTCTATCAGGATGATCGTCATGCCGCGATTGAGGTAGGCCATCTCGCGGAAGCGCTGCGCCAGGATGTCGAAGCTATAGTCGCGTGTCTCCATTACGGTGAGATCGGGCAGGAAGGATGTGATCGTGCCGGTTCCTTCGGCTGGACCCGCGTCGATGAGCTGGGTTACAGGGACGCCCTTTTCGTAGCGCTGCCGCCAGACGCGACCATCGCGCTTGACATCAACCTGGCACCAGTCTGAGAGCGCGTTGACGACCGAGACGCCCACGCCGTGTAGACCGCTACTGATCTGATAGCCGCCGCCGCCGAACTTACCGCCCGCGTGGAGCACCGTCATCACAACCTCAAGCGTCGAGAGCCCTGGACGCTGGTGATGCTCGTCTACAGGGATGCCGCGCCCATTGTCCTCAATCGTAACCGAGCTGTCGGCGTGAATGACCGTCTTCACTGTATCGGCATAGCCAGCCATCACCTCGTCGATGCTGTTATCGACAACCTCATAGATCAGGTGATGCAGGCCGCGCTGATCGGTCGCCCCGATATACATACCAGGGCGCACACGTACCGCCTCTAACCCTTCGAGAATCTGGATATTTTGCCCACCGTAGCCATTATCACTACTGCCATTGATCTTCCCAGCCCCGTTGTTCTTTATTCCATTACTGTTATTGCTATGTAGAGCTTCGTGATTATCATCAGGGATTTGCTCTGTCATTATAGATTCTCGCACCATCAAAAAAACTCCAATACAACGACCTGGCCTCCAGGCGTAGGCATGCGTAAGTGTTAGGGAGGTGAGTGCTTGCGGAAATGCCAGTCTACACCTGCATAAAGGTATTCCAAAAGACTATGGTAAATGCGGTCACGCGGCCTCATTTCACCGCTTCATTATACCACATCTGGCTCAATAGTGAAAGCAGTAAGTTGGCAGGTTGGTAGGACAACCGCAATGGAAACTGGCTTTAAATGCGACAGTGTTACACGTAGTACTGGCATGGCGTGAGTACGCGCAACCCATACGTACCCATATCGGGTACGCATGGGTTAACCGACCAGCGAAAGCCAGCTGCACTTTTCCTTGACAGGATAGGTCTTTAAGAATATACTTTCTCGCTGGGGGCGGCGAGAGGTCCTGTGCTTTCTTAACTCCCTTGAAGAGATTGAAAATAAAGGGATTGAAACTAGTAGCGATTCCCTCCGGCGGGTCCGCCAACTGAGCCGCCAGTAGACATGCCGGGTACGCTCCCGTTAGGGATGCCAGCGTTACTTCCTCTTCCTAATACCGGCACGCCGGGCATACTCTGCATGCCTGGTGCGCCGCCCACATTCGTCGCGCAATAGGGGCAGAAGCTCCAGCGCAGTTCCAGCAGACGCTCGCACTTGGGGCAGGGGCGCTTGAGCTTCTGGCTGCAGGATGGGCAGACCTGGAAGTCCGATTCGATACGGGCGTGGCAGTTACTGCACGTCTGGCGCTCGGTCATCTCGGCCAGGAGGGACTCTTCCTCCAACTGGCGCTCGTAGATTTCGGCCAGCGTCTGGCGGGGACGCAGAATCATATAGATGAATAATCCGACGATAGGGAAGATCGTCACCAACGCCGTAGCCAGCACCTGCGTTAGAAAGTCTTGTGACCGCGAACGAATATCGCGGAACGTCCATATCACCAGACTGAGCCAGAAGATGACTAGAAACGCGACAGTACAACCTATAAGAGGTCCGATAAGCCCTTGTAAGGTATTCTGTATACTGCTAGTCGATGTCGGACCTGTGGCCAGAAAAATAGTTGCAATCACAGGACTATTGCCCCTTTCAATATAGAAATCAGGATACTCAATTTAAACGAGCAACACATTATGCTTACTCTCTTTTTAGACTACATTCTTACTGATTTACAACGTATTACTAAGCGATAAGATGACAGTGTAGGACTATAGGTAGCGCTACAAGAACTATCTACCCGACGTTATTCTTATTTCATATAAATACGAGTGTCATGATAGCTCCGCCACGTATACTCACCTTCACTGATCCAGCTTCTAGCGAAAGAAGAGATGACTCTTCCACGAGATACGCCTCTAATAAGTTTGCCATATATACCTGCGTAAACGCAAATTGCGGCGAAATTTTCGCGTCAAGGTCATGCCCTGTCGGATTATAGACGCGCACAACGCTGCCCTGTCCAGCGTTGCTCCGCTTCAGCGCGCTCACTACCAGCGCGCCGGGTTCGACGGTAACGAACGAAGCTGACGAAGGCAGCACTCCATCGTGTTGATCCGTCACGATCACGCCGCTCGCGATCGGTGTATTGAAAGCCTGGGCCTCGCGTATGACCAGGGCGTCGTCTGCCTCCCAGGAGCCGCGATGGGGCACCAGCGCGTAATCGAACTCGTGATAGCCGAGACATTGCGCCTCCGGTGTCTGCTCCACGGGTCCAGCATGGCCGTGGCGCGTGGACAGGTCGCCGCGCGAGAGCCATTCTACACAGCGCAAGAGCGTCAGTGCGACCGCCTGCCTCCTCGTGCGCGCCCCTCCCGTAGCGGACGCGTCGTCGATATGGATGACTTCGCACTCGGGCAGGCCACGATTCAAAATAGCTAAGCCGATCTCCCCATTACTGATATCGGCAAAACGCTTCTGTGGGAACAGGTTCACCGGTGCCTCGATCCACTCCGCTTCATCGGGTGGGCGCGGCTGGGCTACGGGCCGCGTCCGCACCTCGAATGTTCCCTCGGCGTCTATGCGCTCGACGTTGTACGCTACCGGAAAGGCCACGCGCAATCTATGGTCCTTTGCCCTGTTCTCCACGCACGTATGAATATCAATGCGGCGCGCATCGGGCGTCAATGAGATATCGCTGACGATCGGGCAGGTAATCAAGCGCGTGCTGCGTTCCGCGCGGCTCGTGGCGCACGCGACGGGCAACGACCAGCGCCCACTGACCCGTAGCGTTGCACATACCGGACCCGTATTGATGAGCTCGATCTTCGGTGGTTCCAGCGGCTCGCTGATGCGCGTATTCCGTTCCGGCGGACAATACGTGTACAGGTCGCCGACATCCCCTTCATCTATAAAACGATTGAGGCCCGTAAAAACCACATTTGTCTGCTTATCCGTGACATTTAGTGTCCCGTCCTGGGCATTGACCTCGACGCGATAGAACTCGTTCTCAATACTGTTCGCCTGTGTCGTCAGTTGAGCGGGAAAAGGCTGTCCCTCGCCCTTCAGGCCACGCGGATAGAGCCAGAAAGTTTTCAATCCGTACGCGGGGAGGTCTGCCGCGAGAAAATTCAGCGTCTCGCGGGCCTGATCGACCAGCGTTACTTCTAGCGTGTGAATGTCCTCGCGCTCCAGTAAGGATAGCACCTGCTGCACGGAGCTATGCATCTCCTGCTCATTGATGCTGACGCGTCCCTCTGGGGCGATCATGATCTCGATATGGACGACGCCTGGCTGTGGCGCGTGATGCTCGTGGTGAAGAGGCGAGTCGCTGTAACTCTCGATGTAGACGCGTGAGATGGTGTACGTCTCGGTTCCCTGGCCCAGGGCGTTCATAATCATAGAACTGGCCATCTGCAGAAGTTGAGCGGGCGACGTTGCGCCAGCCAGGGCAACGGCGGCGGAGAGCATCTCGCGCGCGATGGGCATGGAGCCGATTTCCTGCCGCCAACGATTGACGACGCGGTATGGCACGCGCGTCCCATGTTCGTCGACGATGACCGCGTTATGTAACGAACCGGGCAGTTGTACGATCACCTGCGCGGCCTCTGTACGCGGACCGGGAGCTGGATTGAAGACGACCAGGGGTACAGGCTCGTACGTCGTATGTGGAGGAGTTGCAAAGGGCGCGCGCGTATTGCTTGCCTGCGCGATCTGCTGCATGGCCTGAAAGGTGATGCTCTCGCCGATCTGCTGGCTCTGGGCAAAGCGCACGCTATTCTCGCGATGCACCTGATCTATACTACAACCACAGATACTATCATGGGGATGATTCTGTAACAGGTACTTCCAGGCCATTCTAACCAGTCCAGCGGGATAGGGAGCGCCCAGCGTGCTTGCCCAGAGCGTCAATGGCTCTACCCGGCGCTCAAGCAGGTGTTCGGTCGCCGTGTTCTGCTGCTTGATCCACGTGCGCGCCGAAAGCACCGAAGGTAGCAGGGGAGCGTACTGGCTGCTGCGCATCTCGCCATGCAGGGTTGCCAGCTGCGTATGTTGGCGGCGCACCCGTTCGATATAATCCGGCAGCGTTCCCATCTCGACATGAATTGACGAATAATGCCTCTCGTTGCCAGTTACCTGACGCTTGGCAGCACTATGGAGAATTTTCTCGTGCTCAGGATCGAGATGAGCAAGCAGCCGATTGGCAGCTTCAAGCACGGATGGAAGGCCCTCCTGCGGCTCCTGGTGGTCGGTCCCGTTCATAAAGAGCAGCGTATCGGTCGTAGCCAGGGGCAAAATATTAGAGGCCAGGAGCTCGACACGCGCCACAAACTCCTCGGGATTGAGCGGCAAGAGGCGTGCATTGGAGTAACCCATAGGGTCGGCCAGATAGACGACCAGGACTTTTGTACCATCGGGCGCGGCCCAATAGAATTCGCTGGCAGGCGCTTCAGCGCCGACACCTCGCCAGAAAACGGCGCTATCGATGCCGACTCCTTGCAGAATTTGTGGAAGCTGGGCAATATGCCCAAAGACATCGGGGATGTAGCCCACGCGCATAGAGCCGCCGAACTCCTCGGCGCGCTGTAGTCCTACCTGTAGGTTGCGGATCAGTGCCTCGCCGCTGACCAGGAATTCGTCGGGCTGCAAGTACCAGGGTCCCACCAGGATGCGCCCCGCGCCGATATAGCGTTTCAGGCGTTCCTCCTGCTCTGGCTGCACCTCTAGATAGTCATCGAGAACGATAGTCTGGCCGTCGAGCATGAAGCAGGTAAATCTGTCATCAGCATCCAGGACAGCGAGCAGTTTATCGATAGTTTTTACCAGCTGAATACGAAATTGTTGGAAGGTTTGATACCACTCGCGATCCCAGTGAGTATGCGGAACGATAAGAATATTGAGTTGCTCAGCCATAATGCTCCTCGATGAGGTCTATACGCTATGCAGATTTGTATAGATATTTGGCGGGGCAGCTACCCTGCCAAACATATAACTCTTTGCGAAGCGCCGTAGGTACTGAGAGGTCAAAGGAGCTCCGCAATAAGTATTATGTACGGTGAAATTCATTATATCTGATGAGCGAACGGCATAGCAACTCAGTAGGGATG
>JALYTQ010000304.1 GCA_030854195.1 Chloroflexota bacterium | reverse complement strand
TGCGTGTATTGGGCATGGTCGCGTCGCTCTGGCCACACTCGAAAGTGCCTGTGCCTGAGAGGGAGCCGCGTGCAGCCACGCTCGTCTGGCCCTCGAACATCTCCAGAATAGGCTGCGGAGAAACCGGTCGCGCCTCTTCACGACGCACAATGGCGGCCTGCTGTCTGTCAAGCGCGTCCCTTACCTGCGCTGAGCGCAACTCCTCTCCGGTCTCCTGCTCCTCAAGGCGCGTCGCTGGTGTCTTCGGTACTACAGGCAGAACCGCTGTCTCCAGGCGGACCTTTGCATTGCGCCTGAGCGAGTGTCCCTGGCCGCGTGTAGAGGGCATCGCCGCCATCACCGCGCTGGTGGCAGACGGCACGGTATCGATCACCCTTACCAGAGGCGCGTCGGGACGTTCTCTGGTCACAGCTGTCTCTCCACGATTGGTCGGTGACATCTGGCGCGCATCATGAGGAAGCGGGGCTGCCTGTCGTGAGGATTCCGGTGTCTGTTGATACGCCTGGGCCCCTTTCGTAGAGCCGCCGAGCGCCGCAAAAGATGAAGTGAAGCGCTGAGCCAGGCGCGTCAGCATGCTGGTGTTCTGGGTACGCGCTTCGCCAGAGGACCTCTGCTCCACCTCTCCAGAGTCGCCTGGAAGAACCGTTGCATGCTCGCTGGTCGTCGCATTCATCGGACCAGCAGGTTGTACCGTCGGCATGGCTCTGGATTGTAGGCTTAGACGTGGTGGAATAAGCGGCGTTCCGCTTGTGGTTGCTCCAGGAAAACTCTGCTCGCCATCCGACCATTGCTGTGCTTGCGCGTCGGTATCCGCGAGTGCCTCTTCCACTGAGGCAGAAAGGTCCTGCCGCTCACGCGCTACGCGCGAGCCCCATGTTTGCTGATTCTGTTCGCTACGTTCTTCATGCAAAGCCATCGCTGCCCCCGTACACTTTTTTTTAGACAAACGATATATGTTGAAATGCACAGGCGCAGTATAACACAAGCCAGAAAATTACCAGCCACTATAGCACATTTGGTTAACTACAAAAGTACCTGTTCAGGCACTCCACATTAGCCAGGATAGTATGCGCGAGAAAAATAGAGAACTGCACTCAACACATATCTTCAACATATAGCAAAGAACGGGCGTACTTGCTTGAAATCGCGCATAGAGGACAAATGGGAAGGATTGCCAATAGGAGTTTCGGGGAGCAGCAACAAACATGCTTGAAAGTGTGCTTGGAAACCGCTACAATACAGTCCTGAGCATTGGAGATGTACGCTCCATACTCGCCAATTGGCTAGCTATTTTTACGTAGATGCAATTGAACTATGGTGTAGGACGATACACCGGTGTCATTCCAGAAGCCCCTGGCTCGGAGCCAGAGGAATCGTCACGACGAGGAAGGATTTCCCCTACAATGAAGCTCAATGGTACACATAAGTTTAAAGCAACAAGCTCACAGGTATTCAATGCCATTCTCAATCCTGAAGTTTTGAAAACTTGTATCCCTGGCTGCCACTCCATCGAATATCTTGATAACAATCGTATACAGGCGAATATCAGCACGCCCCTGCCCGGTCTCAAGGGACCTTATGGCGTCGTCATCAATATCGCCAATCAGCAGGCACCACGCTACCTGGAGCTGCAGGTACAACGTCAGGGTCGCGGAGGCTCCGTCAATGCTATCAGTCAGATCAATCTCAGCGACGAGAACGACGGCGCGCTGCTCTCTTACAATGCCAATGCCGAGCTCGAAGGGCCTGTCGCCCTTGCCAACAATCCAATCGGCCAGGGCTTAACGAAAAATACGCTCGGCACGTTCTTCAAAAATCTGGATAACGCGATAGTCTAGCCCCCGGCACCAAGCATGCGGCATTGGTCAGTGGCAAACAAGGTTTCGAAATCGGCGTTTAAGCCTTCTCAAGCAGCTTGATACGCGGGATTGCAAAGGGTAGCTGCTTTTGCAATCCCGCTTCCGGGAGGAACGTTTTCTACGGCACCTACTCGCCCGCCGAAACGGTCTCCTCTGAAGCGTGGAGCTTTGTCTCAAGGCAACGGAAGAACTGCCCGGTCAGCTTCTCAGCGGTACTGCTGAGCAGGCGCGCTCCCACGCTGGCGATCGAGCCACTCACCAGGACGTGCGCGTTCCAGTCCATGCGTGTCTCATTGGCATCTATAGACACAAGGTCCATATGGCCCAACAGCTCAACCCCGCTCCCCGGTGCCTTGCCGCGTCCCTTTACCAGCATGTAGTCTTGCGGTCGCATCTCGCGCGTCACATCCAGCGTGAACTTCGCCTTCACTGGCCCCACGCCTATAGCGATGACGGCTTTCCAATGCTCATCTCCCAGTACCTCTAAGCTCTGGAATCCCGGCGCGCACTCTGCTACCTTGTTTACATCGAGCAGGTAGGCCCATACCTTCTCCTTCGAAGCTCTAAGCGTCTGACTACCTGAAAATTCCATGACATTTCCCTTTCTGACTGCATACAGATGACCGACGGTGTCATGCGAGGGTGAGGAAAGCTTTTCTCCTTAGCACGAATTCTCCCTACAGATAGTGTCAGAGAACATAACGCGAACAAAGGAACAAAAATAGCAATTCTAGCTATGCTCACTTGTAGCAAGTAGGAATTTTCTCTATCATATCACAAATTATCTTTTCGATCATGGATCACTAAGTCCATGCTAAAAAATACTACGCGATGCGTCGCAGCGGCCAGATCAGCACCTTCTGCAACTTTGAGTAGTGGAGGAGAGGCGCGCTATCAGGCAATTCGATACCGTGCGAAAGCGCCATAGTGTTGCGCGTCACTTCGAGCTCGGCACGCTGCAAGGGCCAGCGCCTGTGGTGAATATCGCCGCGATAGATAGCGTCGCGCCCGGTGACAGTGTAAAGATAGTAGCGCTCGGTGAACCAGTGCTCAAGCGAGCCAGGGGCGGCGTAGACGACAGGAGCGACCGGGCGATATTGTGCGCGGAACTCCGCGACGGGCGCGTTGTGATGGGTGCGCCTGCTGGCATAGTTGATCGTGTCAATGAGGCGCTGGCTGCGCATACGCGCATTGAAGTAGGGCAGATGGAAGACCGAGCGGGCGATGGCAACAGCGACGGGATTGGCGGCATCGAGGCTGAAAAAATAGACGCCGGGGATGCCGTTGATGCTGACATATGTGCGCACATTCAGTTCGGGAAATTGCGATACCCAGGGCAATGTGGGCAGGCCACGCGGATGCACATGGCTCATATGAAACGGCACGACGCCCACCCACGCATCACCCTCAAAGGTATCAAGCTGCAAGGCGGGCGGCAGCAACAGGCGCAATGCGTCCGGTCGCAGCGGCCAATGCGCAAAGAGCAGCTCGTGCCACGCCTGCATCATGACCCAGGGTCCCTTGCTCACGGGATAGAGCCTGTGCTCAACGTCCTGCAATATCTTCCGCGTATCTATCTTCTCAAGCATATCCATAAAACCGTCTTCCCCTGATCTGTCGCTGATCCTCGTTTATTTTGAGGGAGTATATTGAAGGTCCCACGCCCAACAGAGACACTGTTGTCATAGCGTGTCTGCGCTTTGATTGGCATGGACAGGTGCAGGCCAATGGACTCAAGTATACTCCTATTGTCGCTCACCAGTGTACCACGTTTCCACCCGCTCACTTCACGCCAGAAGGAGTTCGAGACGTGGGACGGTTAATCAGGGCAATACCGGCGGCGACGGCGACCAGGCCGAGCACTTCGCGTAGCCCGAAAGGCTCACCCAACAGGAGGGCCGCCAGCGCAAGTCCGGCGATGGGAGTCAGGAAATAGTAAGAGCTGACCGAACTGGCCTCACCGCGCTTCAGGAGCCAGAACCAGAGCAGCGAGGCACCTATGCTTATGACCAGGACCAGATAGAGAAACGACCAGGCCAATGGAGCGTCAATGCGCACCTGCTCGGGATGTTCGGTCAGAAACGCTGGCACGAGCAGGGCGAGACCAGCCGCGCCCAACTGGACAGTATTCACGACAAACGCATGCTCGCGGGGCGGGAAACGTTTGTAGAATAAAGTGGCACCTACCAGACAGACTACGCCGATGAACGACAGGAGCATGCCGCCAACCGTATCAAGCTGACCAGGCCCGTTGAGTCGCGCAACCATCACAAAGAGCACTCCGCCAAAACCGAGGACAAGCCCCAGCACACGCCAGACGGTCAGCCGCTCGCGCAGCACAAATGGCGCGATAAGCGTAAGCAACAGCGGGTTCGTTGCGGAAATAATCGAACCCATACCGGCAGAGAGGTAGCGCAGAGCTTCGTAGTTGAAGCCCAGGTAGAGGGCGGAATTTAGCAGTCCGAAAAGCGCCAGGCGTCCCCAGGACCTCCCTCCACGGGGGAAGGGCAACTTCCATAGACGCGCAAGCACGCCCATAAGCAGGGCCGCCGTGAGAAAACGTGCTGAGAGTAGCGTCAATGGCGGACTGTGCGTGACGCCGATTTTTGTGGCAATAAAGGCCGAGCTCCACAGCAGAATATAGAAGAGCGCGATAACCGTCACCAACAGCGAACGCTTCTCTGGCAGCTTCATAACTTCTACCTGTTCAGGTCTTTCCTTGGTGATCCGTGTCTGCTCGTCTGCCTTATCCATCGGTCGTATCTCCGTCCTGTAGGTTCTCAAAAAGAGTAAAAAATCCCTGGATCAATGATAGCAGAGGAGAATGCACTTTCCTCCAACCAAATGCGCTTACTTGACAGTCAATTGGCTGTTGAACGGCCCTATCGTCTGAGCATATTCGCCTTGACATAAGTTTTATCATAGCGCAAGATAGATATGGTAGAGCAAAAAAGGAGTTACTCATCTTGGCAAATACAATCTATCTCGTGCGGCACGGCGAAAATCCTGCTAATCTCACCAATGAATTTTCTCACAAACTCGTCGATTATTCGCTGACCGCTAAAGGTATCAAGCAGGCTCAATTGACTGCCGCGTACTTCAAAGACAAAAACATTCACGAAGTCTACGCCTCCCCACTCAAACGCGCAAGGGAGACTGCGGAGATTATCACCAAGGAACTCGGGCTGCCAGTCGGAGTGCTGGAGCAGTTTCGCGAGGTCAACGTTGGCGATTTGGAGCGCCTGCCGCCCAGCAAAGAGAACTGGGAGTGGCACAATTATATCCTGCGGGAATGGATGGCGGGCAAACACGAAACGCGCTTCCCCGGCGGTGAAGACTATACAGAGCTGCTGGCACGGATGCGTTCGGGCCTGCAAGAGATCACCCGCGACAAAACGGGTCGCAATATCGTGGTTGTGTGCCACACGGGCATTTTCACAAGCACGATTCGCGCTATCTGCCCTGAGATGGACCCGGAGCTAATCAAGCGTGTGAGGAACCGCAATTGTGCCGTCACGGAGATTGAACTTGCGACGGAAAATGATCGCGTGGTGGGGACGCTCAAGCACTGGGCGTATGCCGCGCACCTCGACGATGCTGAACTGGTCTCGGGCAATCCCTGATCCAGCGCTGGCAAACGCACAACTTAGCAAGTGTGGAAACTGTTAATAGGAGCAAAAAAAGAAGATCTTTGTACAAGGGCGAGCTCCGTAAAAACGTTGCTGTTGCCACTAAAACGCTCCACGGGGCCTGTGCATCCTGCATACGCGCTTCTGTTCTGCTTCATGCTGAAACGTCTGCCATAAAAGGGGCTTGTTGGAGATGCCCTTTTCCGCTCCCAAAAACGAAATAGCGTTTTATCGCAACCGCGCCAGTATGGCACAGCCCAGTATCACGT
>JALYTQ010000061.1 GCA_030854195.1 Chloroflexota bacterium | reverse complement strand
ACTGGTCACCTACCAGCTCGGCGTCGAGAATGCCGAGGTGCTGGATACCAAAATCAAGGCAGGGGGTTCCACCGCACCTGACCTGGCCTGGCTGGACAGCACGTCGACCGGGACATTCGTTGGAGCCAATCTGCTGCCCGATGTGGATAGCTGGCTCAACTCACACCCCGATATCAAGTCCAATATCTTGCCCTCGCTCATCACGGTCTCGTCGTACCAGGGGAAAGTACGGAGCCTGCCCTGGATGACGAACAACTGCGCCATGCAAATCAACATCGATGCATTCAATCAAGCCGGTGTTCCCATTCCGTCGCAGGACCCAACGAAGACCTGGACGTGGGATCAGTTCGCTGAGGCATGCAAGCTAATTTCGCAGAAAACCAAGATGAAGGGCTTCTTGATGAACAATAATGGTCCGGGATGGGATGCCTGGCTTTTCACTGCGTGGATAGGGACCAATGGTGGCGGCTTCCTGTCCGACAGTGGTGATCCGCTCTTTAACAGCGCCGCCGGAGCGGAGACGATGACCTTCTTGCAAAGCCTGGTCCAGGACGGCTATACGGCTTTCTCTGCCCCAGGTCAGGGCTACGACCCCAGTGGATGGTACAGTCAGAAAGCTGCCATCATGGCCAACGGCCCCTGGAACTTCCCCGATCTCGTCAAGCTTAAGAATTTCAAGTTCACGGTGGTTCCCTATCCGGTCAATAAGCAGCCCGCCACGAACCCCGGCGGCGACCAGTTGTACCTCTTCAACAATAGCCCACAGAAGGTGACGTACGGGTTTGCCTACGGACAGTACATGCTCACCGACGACTTCCAGGTAAAATTCAATATTCAGTCGGGCAATCTGCCAGTGACAAAGAGCGCAACGGCCAGCGCGGCCTACCAGGCGCACCTCAAGCAGTATCCCTACCTGTATGGCTGGGTCAATAGTGTACCCTACAGCGTCCCGCGCTCCAGCCTGCCGCAAGCTGCCGATGCCTCAACCGCTTTTGGGCAGAATGCGTGGGACCCGATTGTTACCAAGGGGGCCAATGTGCAGCAAGCCCTCACCAAAGCAGCGTCAGCGGTCACCGCACTCAAACAGTAGTGGAAAGGTCCGGTTGTTGGATCGGTGAAGAGGCGGGAGCGCTTTGTGGCTCGCTCCCGCCACCCATAGCTCTGTCACGCGAGAACGGATGAAAGCTTCATCAGGAGGTTCCATGCAGCATATACAGGTTCAAGAGCAGGCCAAGACCGGGGTCATAGGCCCAAAACCGCGGATTTGGGAGAGCATTCTCAAGCAGTTGCAAGCATTCTCTTTTACCGTACCCGCCCTCGTCCTGCTTGCCATCTTTCTTGTCTATCCCATCGGCTATGTCGTCTATCTCAGCTTTCAGCGCTGGAATTTACTTGGCACGCCCGTGTTTATCGGCCTGCAGAACTATCGCACTATTCTTTCCGTAGATGCGAGCTTCTTACAGTCGGTTGGCGTCACCATTCTCTTCGTGGTGCTGGCCGTCCCGGCACAGATAGTCGTGGGGCTGTTCCTGGCCCTGCTAATCGAGACCAGATTCCCAGGGCGAACATTCTTCCGCTCCGTGTTCTTCATTCCGATGGTCGTCTCCTTTGTCGCAGCCGGTATCACCTTTCAGTGGATGTTCTCGACCGGAGCGAACCTGGGCATTTTCCCCCAGTTGTTCGCCGATATTGGCCTCACGTTCCCTGATTGGCAGCACACCAACGGGTTCATGGCTATGGTCATGATCGTGATCATGAACACGTGGAAGGCCTCGGGCTACTCGATGATTCTCTACCTGGCGGGCCTCCAGTCGGTCAGCCCTCAACTCTACGAGGCCGGGGAGGTCGACGGCATCGGCAATGCCTGGCAACGTTTCCGTTACATCTCGTGGCCGCTGCTGGTGCCAACGACGACCCTGCTCATTATCACCAACACGATTGGGAGTTTCCAGGCTTTTGATCCCTTCTATGTGATGACCAATGGAGGGCCGAGCGGGGCGACGAGCTCGATCATTTTCTTCATTTACAACACCTTTGCCACCCGAACCGGGGTTGCCTCGGCGGCGGCGACGATTTTCCTGATCGGTGTCCTGGCCATTACAGCGGTGCAACTCATAATAACGCGCCGGCAAGAGTCGTACTAAAGAGCGAGACTGGAAGGAGATTGGTTATGACCCAACAAAGTCGGAGTATGACGATCAAATATATTGTCCTGGCCATTCTAACCGTAGCGTTTCTGTTTCCATTTATCTGGATGATTACCACGTCGCTGAAAACGAATACGGAGGCGCTCACGAATCCAACAGCGCTGTTGCCAGCGATCCCGCAGTGGGGGAACTACCCGGATGTCATCGCCACCCTCAACCTCTGGCGTGAAACCTTCAATTCGCTCGTCATGGCACTGGGTGTCACCGTGGGGCAGATTCTGCTCTGTTCATTGGCTGGCTACGCCTTCGCACGCTTGCCGTTCTTCGGCAGCAATGTGCTGTTTCTGCTGATCCTGGCAACGCTCATTATTCCTTTCCAGATCCTTTTCGTGCCGCTCTATCTCATGCTGGCCGGTTGGGGAGGATGGCTCAATACGTTCGCCGCCCTCATTGTCCCCAGCCTGGCGAATCCGTTTGCCATCTTCGTCTTTCGCCAGTTCTTCATCACGATACCCAAGGAGCTGGAGGAGGCGGCAACGGTCGACGGTGCTGGCTACTACCGGACCTTCTTTTCGATCATGCTCCCGCTGGCAGGTCCGGCTGTCTTAACCGTCTTCATCCTGACCTTCCTGAGTGAATGGAGCAACTTCCTCAAACCGCTGGTCTTCACTTCATCTCCGGATATGTATACACTGCAGGTGGGACTGGCAGTTACCCTCAATAAAGGAGCAAACCTGGTGCCAAACATCGCGACGTTGATGGCCGGTGTTGTGCTGGCCAGTATTGTGCCAATCCTCATGTTTCTGATTGGGCAGAGATACTTCATGCAGAGCGTCGCTTCAACAGGCTTGAAGGGATAGAGAGGGCTGTGAGCAGTGGTTTTCACCCCCGAAGAGCATTACCTGTGGGATTTCTGGCTGGTCTCCCCGCACGAGTGGAGAGATCAACACGCACTCTACCACCTGTTCTACCTGCAAGCGCCGCGCTCGCTGCATGACCCAAATCTGCGCCACGGGATGGCGACGGTCGGCCATGCTGTGTCAAGCGATCTACGGCACTGGGTTCACCGTGGAACCGTGTTGAAAGCTGGCGCGCCCGGCAGTTGGGACGACCGCGCCATCTGGACGGGAAGCGTGACGATACGCGATGGCCTCGCCTATATATTCTATACAGCGCTCAGCAATGCCGAACAGGTGCCCTTTCAGCGCATTGGACTGGCCACCTCAGCCAATCTCACACATTGGCAACGGCACCCGAACAATCCCCTGCTCGAGGTTGACACCCGCTGGTACGAGCAGCAAAGCGCCGAACCGGGAGGGATACAGACGTGGCGCGACCCATATGTGGTCTATGCTTCAGACGAGCAGGTGTACTACATGTTCCTCTCTGCGCGTGTCAATACAGGCTCACACGATGGCCGCGCTGTGATTGGCCTGGCACGCTCAACAGACCTGCTCTCGTGGGAGTTGCTGCCGCCGGTAAGCATACCAGGAGACTTCACGGAGATGGAGGTGCCACAGGTCGTACCGTTGAACGGTCGCTACTATCTGCTTTTCTGCGCGAGCGGGCACGCTGCCTCGCGCCTGTCTCGCACGGATGGCAGGAGATGGGCAGGGACGCACTACCTGGTCTCCAACAGGTTGACCGGACCTTACCTCCCACTCACCGACGAGCCGTTCGTCGCGGACGCGACTGGCACGTACTACGCAGGTAAACTGGTGTTGGATAGCGCGGGTACACCCTTTTTCATGGCATGGCGGCAGTGGGACGAAGCAGGGAACTTCTGTGGAGGTCTCTCAGACCCCGCAGCAGTTGCTGTCCTGCCCGACGGTCGTTTACACGTTCACACACAGCAACTGTGGACAACCGAAGACCACTGAGATCCGGCTCCACACTCGTGGTTGAGAAAAGAGTGATTGAGAGGTGAATCCTTCGGCTGAAGAGAGGGGAAAAGAAATGACAACGATTCGCGATGTCGCTCGACTTGCGGGGGTCGGGATAGGGACGGTCTCACGCGTGATGAATCAGCATTCTCATGTCAAGATGGCAACACGCGCGAAAGTGCTGCAGGCAATTGAGCAGCTTCAGTATACACCTGACCCCATTGCGCGGAGTATGATTTCAAGACGCACTGGCTCAATTGGGGTCATTGCCCCTCTTCACGCCTGCCTCCTGCTGTTGTCTCGTACGGACCGACCAACGGCTATTTTTACCACTTCTCCATTGTTGGCAACCGGGGTGTTAGAAATAGCGCGGACTCTGAGTATCAAGGTGCCAGATGCGCTGGCCGTTATTGATTTCAATCAGAGTGAGATTGCTGAATGGCTGGGACTGAGTACGTTACAAGTGCCAATGGACCAGATGGGCGAATGGGGTGTGCGCCACCTGGTAGACCAAATCGAAAAGCCTGCTCAATCACCGATACTTCACACATGCGAGGTGACATTTGTGGAACGTCGTACCACGAAACATCTTGTTCTTTTATCACAATGATGATGTGGTAAGTAAGGAGTGTGAGCATACCCTATGACATATCCCGACTACTCTCCGCTACTTGTGGAAGCGCTCTGCGTTGACGGGCCTGGAACCAGTTGAAAAGAAATGCCAGCGTCATCAGCACGAAGAGCGCGTTGCGTATGCCCACCGTCTCCATGAAACCTGGCAGCAGCGGAATGTCTCGTATGTCGGTAACGGGCCGAGTGTATAAATAACTAATAGTATATGTGGTCAGCAGCGAGGCCGCGCCCCAATAGAAGATCCAGAATGCGTCAAAGGCACCCGCGTAGGCGAGCAGGGGCATCAACCAGATAAGATACTGCGGGCTGAAGACCTTACCGGTTGTGATAAAGACAAGCAGGAGTCCAATCGTTGCCTGCGTAAAATCAAGTCTGCCGCGCCACTGCATCCATAGCACCGCGAGGCAGCCCACAGCCAGGCACAGTGTTCCCAGCAGCGAGACAACGCCATTTAGCCCGCTGACCACGTTGAGCGACCCGAAGTTATTGTCAATCGATAATGGGAAGCCCAGTCCCTGCATCAGCCAGAGCAACGTACTCCCCGTGGATTCGACCTGTACCGGCCTCTGCAAAAAGTAGGCGAGCTGGTTGACGACCGCTCCCTGGAAGTTCAGCAATGCGAAGAGACCCGTCACGCCTGCCAGTATTCCCAGGCAGATGAGTGTGTTCATCCAACGCCAGCGCCTGGCCTCGCGTACCGTGTACCAGAGCTGTTGGGGTAGTGATCTCAACGAGAGGTTCTGTGAGGGAGCAGAGAAGCGTCCATACGAGTGCTGTTCCGTAATAAAGAGCGCGGGCAGCAATAAGAGTGGATAGAGTTTGAAGAGCACGCCGAAAGCCAACGAAATGTACGCCCACCTCCACTGCTTGCGCTCAGCGGCGATAACACAGAGCAGCGTCAGCGCGGCGGGGATCAGGTCGAAGCGCGCCTGTGCCGTTCCCACCGCTCCGACGAAGAGGCTGAGCGCGAAGGCGAGCGCCGCGCCACGCGGGCCATATCTCAGCAGCAGCCAGTAGATCAAGACTGCCACCAGCGCCATCATCAAGGCGATAACGACCTGGTAGTAGTGCAGCGGTGCCAATAGCGCCAGCGAGAACGGCAGCAGCGTCAGCGGCGGATATTCGATCGGTAGCATATGAAATGGAGGTTGCGGTTGAGTAATGAGCGCCTGGAGAAAGCTGCACTGCCCCGCCGGTAGCAACCCTGTCGCGCCGCTGCCCAACCAGAAGGTCAGCGCGTAACACTGGTAGCGCGCTGGATCGGTCGTCGGTAAAAAAACCTGCCAGGAAGCACCAATGAAAATGATGATCGTGACGAGGGTGATAGGAACGTAGGCAGCGACTCCCTCGGGGGCCAGCAACGCGTCCAGCAGAGAGGCCAGCATCCTTCTGAGTCTACCTGCATGTTTTGTCTGTAGTGTTTTTGCCACGGGAGCGATGTCATCCCTTCTCCGTACTGTTTGACAGCATTCATAAGGTGGTGCTACAATCCCGCATAGCACATCCTCTTTACACGTGCATGTATTTTTTTCGCACTATGCTAGACGAGTGAAGGGTGAAACCAGTCACCAGCGTCTATCTGTGTCCATTGCAAAGGACACGAATTTCATGCAGAAAAGGTTGTAAAAAATGGCTACACTAAACCGCACACAGACAAAGACATTGAAGGTTGGAGATACTGCTCCAGATTTTACGCTAAAGACGGCGGACAAGCAGGATTGGCACCTGAGCGATTTCAGAGGCAAGAAGAATGTTGTGCTCGCCTTTGTCCCATTCGCGTTCAGTAGCGTCTGCTCGGCGCAGCTCCCCGCCTACGAGGCCGAACTGGAGCGCTTCCGCGATTTCGACGCCGAGGTGGTCAGCATCAGCCAGGATAGCACCTACGCCCTGGATGCCTGGTCTAAGTCGATTCATACCTCGTTCCCCTTACTCGCGGACTACTATCCGCAGGGCCACGTCGTCGATCTCTATGGCGTGCGCCATCCCGCCGGTATGTCCGAGCGGGCCTTGTTCGTGGTCGACAAAGAGGGCATCATTCGGTATATCGAGATCACCAACTCGCCTGGCGATATGCCGGATAACGAGACGCTCTTCGAGGCGCTACGCAAACTTTCCTAGCAAACTTTCGTAAAAGAACGGTTTATGGCAAAAAATACAAAGCTGCTCGTCATCATTGCGCTCACCCTGGGGATGACGTTGGCGACGCTGGATACGACGATTATCTCGACCGCTATGCCAAAGATTGTCGGGCAGCTGGGAGGGATCGCCCTCTATTCATGGGTGTTCTCGATCTACCTGCTGACCTCGACGATGACGGTGCCGCTTTATGGCAAGTTGGCGGACCTGTATGGGCGCAAGCCGATCTTCCTGATCGGCATGGCGCTCTTTCTCGTGGGCTCGGTGGCCTGCGCCCTGGCGCGCAGCATGGAGCAGCTGATTCTCTTTCGCGCGCTCCAGGGATTGGGCGCAGGCGCTATTGCTCCGCTCGTGCTCACGATGATCAACGATATCTCCACCTCAAGGGAGGAGCGCAACCGCCTGCAAGGGCTCGTGGGCGCGATCTGGGGCGTCTCCAGCGTCATCGGACCCGCGCTCGGCGGATTGATCGTTGACTATCTCTCGTGGCCATGGGTGTTTTACATCAACATTCCCTTTGGTATCCTTGCGATGATCTTTCTCGCCCTCTTCTTCAAAGAGACCTTCACGCGCCAGCGGAGCCGCCTGGACTATCTCGGCACCCTTCTGCTGACGAGCGCGGTGGTTGCCTTACTGCTCGCATTGTTACAAGGCGGAGTGGCCTGGGAGTGGATTTCGTTTCCGAGTCTGGCCCTGTTCCTGGCTGCCGCGCTGCTGACAGTACTGTTCGTGCTGGTTGAGCGTCGGGTGGCTGAGCCGCTGATCTCGCTCTCGCTCTTCGAGAACCGGACGATCGTGGTCGCCAGTATTGGTGGCTTCATTCTGGGCTGTCTTATGTTCGGCATCTCGACGTATATCCCGCTTTTCGTGCAGGGCGTCATGGGCAATAGCGCTACTGAAGCGGGCTTTGTCCTGATCCCCGAGTCGCTGAGCTGGTCGCTGATCTCGGTCTTCATTGCCGTGCTACTCAGGCATATGAGTTTCCAGCGTATTGTGCGTCTTGGTACATATATTGCTTTGCCCGGCATCACCCTACTGCTGCTCTTCACGCCACAAACCGGACTGCCTTTCATGCTCTTGACGATGGTGGTGATCGGTTGCGGCCTGGGCCTTTCCGCCAATGTCTATACCCTTTCGGTACAGAGCGCGGCCCCTAAAAATCTGATCGGCGTTGCCAGCGCCTTCACCCAGTTTGTGAGGACGATCGGTGGCACGGTGGGCGTCGCGATCATGGGAGCTATTCTCAACGCGCAGATGGCGCAACGCTTTGCGCCCATCCTGGCCCACTTCGCCAGTAGTACGGCGCATTTGCCAAAAAACGTCGCGCCCGCAAACATTCTGCTGACACCCGGCCTGCGCGCCTCCTTGCCGACGGATTTTCTGGACCAGTTGACGAATGCTCTCTCGCAAAGCCTGTTCTGGGTCTACGCGTTGATGGCGGTGCTGGCGCTCGGCGCGTTGATAACCATGTTGTGGTTTCCACGCGAGCAGGCCAACACTCGCCGTACAGATATGGCAGTCGCCCAGACTTCCTTCCCAACAGAACAACCGGCAGCACAACAAATCACAGACGAGGTGCGTTAAGAAGACTATGGACCCTGTGCTATTGGGTCTGGAGTGTTTAATATCTATAAAGGATGTCCGCATGGCATCCTAAAAAATAGAGTAAGCGAGATAGAACGTAAAATGTCAGAAGAAGCTGTAGAAAGACCCTCGCTCTGGAAAGAGCTGAAGCGCCGCGAGTTCCTTGCCCTCTGTGCAGTAGGAACTCTGCCGGGCGTGCTGGCCGCCTGCCAGGACACAACGACGCCAGCGAGCGCGAACAAACCGACAGCGACCCCTACCAGACAGCCATCGCCCACGCCTCGTCCCTCGCCCGGCGCGGCGGACTGGACGGCGCTCGGGAACAGCCTGCAGGGCACGCTGGTCCGACCCGGTAACGCTCAGTACCCGACCGCGCTCCAGCTCTTCAGCGAACGCTTCGATAACGTACATCCAGCGGGCATCGCTTACTGTGCCGCGCCCTCCGATGTGCAGAGCTGCCTCGCCTTTGTGCGCAAGTTTAGCCTCCCGTTCGCGGCCCGTTCCGGCGGCCACTCCTACGCGGGCTATTCAACCACGACCGGCCTGATTATCGACGTAACGCGCATGAATACGGTGAACGTAAACGCGGGTGCCGCAACAGCCACTATCGGTGCCGGAACGCGCCTGATCGATGTCTACGGAACGCTTGCCGGGCAGGGCTTAGTGCTGCCCGCAGGCTCTTGCGCCACGGTTGGTATCGCCGGGCTGACGCTGGGCGGCGGCGATGGTGTGCTCAGCCGCAAGTTTGGTCTGACCTGTGATAACCTGCTCTCAGCCCAGGTCGTGGTAGCGGATGGACGCATGCTGACCTGTGATAGCAGCCACAATGCCGATCTCTTCTGGGCATTGCGCGGCGGCGGTGGCGGCAACTTCGGCATCGTCACCTCATTCACCTTCCAGGTACATCAAGTGCCCTCACTTACCCTATTCACCCTGACATGGCCCTGGGCCAGCGCCGTGAGCGTCGTCAACGCCTGGCAGCACTGGGCACCGCAGGGACCCGACGAATTATGGTCCAATTGCGTGCTCCTGACCAATAGCAACAAGGCAGGCAATCCTATCGTTGAGGTGAACGGCGTCTACGTAGGCGGCGTTGGTCCCCTGAGTTCCCTGCTGAACCAGCTCACAGGCGCGATTGGCACTGCACCGGCAAGTCGCTACGTGTCGGGCGCGAGCATACTCGACACGATGCTCTACGAAGCGGGCTGTTACAACAAGACGGTCAGTGAATGCCACCTGCCGAGCCAGAATGCGAGCGGGCAGTTGCAGCGCGACACCTCCGCCGTCAAGTCCGACTATTTCACGAGCGCACTACCGAACCAGGGCATTCAGAATCTGGTGAACGCGATCACCACCCGCCAGTCCTCCCCCTCGCTTGGCAACGGTGGCATCGGCATGGACGCGTATGGTGGCGCTATTAACCGCGTGGCAGCCAATGCAACGGCCTTTGCGCACCGCAACGCGTTGTTCTCCGCGCAGTATTCGGCAAGCTGGAATGTGACAGACCCGGCGTCGGTCGTTGCCGCAAACCATACCTGGCAACACAATGCATGGCAGTCGATGCGCCAGTACGCCAGCGGGGGAGCCTACCAGAATTACGTCGATCCCGACCTGCCCAACTGGCAGCAAGCGTACTACGGTGCCAATCTGGCTCGCTTGCAGCACGTCAAATCGACGTATGATGCAGGCAACCTGTTCCACTTCGCCCAGAGCATTCCGCCCGCCTGATCTTGAGGAGGAAGCAGCATAGGGGGGATTGCACACTTTTGTACATACATGGCAGATCTTCGCGCTCTAATGGTAAATAGGCTGCTCCCTCATACGTGGTAAAGAGCAACGTAGTCGCGCCACCTATCAAGCGCCTGCCACTCGTCTTCCACAAGACATGAAAACAGCATACTCATTTTCTGGTGGGGGGACGAGCGCTTCTCCCAACAGCCCTCTTGCTGAGGCGTGCCAGTGAAGAGCTGATGGGAGAACCATATTTAGAGGAGGATTTCGTTGACACAATCTGTCATACCCGCGATCTGGCTGCCGCGCAGAGTGAAGGGTGAGGATATCGAAACCGCGTGGCCTGATGCGCCCCTGAAGCGCTGTTATTTCGAGAGGTACGTGTTGGATGTCTGTATCGCCACGATGGAGCGTGGCGGAGTAACCTCTAAAATCAATACCTACCAGTTTTTTCCCTCTACTGAAGCGTGGGGCGTGCCAAAATATCCCGACCGGACAATGATCCTGTCCCCTGGAACCGATCTCCCGCGCGCGCTTGCCGCTTTTATCGACGCGAATACAACCTCATTAAGAGAACCCGATTGCTGGTTGGGTACGTGGATTGATCCCGCTACGGGGAACTGTTATCTCGACATAACCGCGATCCATCTGTGCCTGGAGGAGGCGCTGCGCGAGGCGCTCCTATTGAGCCAGAGCGCGCAACGCAAGATCGTCGCGCTCTACGACTTTAAGCGCGAGCAGCCGATCTACCTGGCAAGTTACTATTAAAACAAAAAAGAGAGAGCATCAATCGTAGATGCTCCCTCTCGACTACCCGGCTCAGGCGCTGCGTAGCATATCCCCTTCGTAGAGCGATACCGACTCAACCTCTTCATTCTCGAACCAGACCGGTTCTTTGATGAATGCCCCTTCCAGGTCTATTAAATAAAAACAATGAGGTCCTATCCCATAGGGCTGACTTCCATGCGGAATTACGTCAACCGTTCGCACTGTCCCCGTGAGACCTCTAAAGGGACAATAGCTCGTCACGCGCACACGACTTCCTGCTTCAAATACTGCGGACTTCACTGTTCGCTGAACTCCCTTCTCGCTTTCACTCACAATTCCGGCTTGTGGTTGCTTCATGCATAACCTTCTACAGACATTCAGGGTACACTCGAAACACAAGAAATACAATAAGCGAGCAGTGAAAAACACGAAAATTCGCAGCCCTGTTAGGGGGGCTGCGATGGCGTGGCAAGGCGTTCGCGACCAGTATAAAAATCTCTAGAAATCCATTTTTTTCTTGAAGAAATGTTTTTACCCACTATGCGACCTCTCGTTGAGGAGTGGCAGCGTGAACCAGAAGGTCGTGCCTTTGCCGGGAATGCTCTGGACGCCCACCTGTCCACGGTGTTGTTCGACGATCGTGCGGCTGATATGTAAGCCGAGTCCCAGGCCGACTTCGCTGCCATTGAGCACTTCGATGCCCGCTACGCGATAGAAACGCTCCCAGATGCGTCTATGTTCGCACGCTGGGATGCCCGGCCCCTCGTCGCTCACCGAAATATGCGCTACCTGGCCCTCTTCGTGCAAGTGGACATGAATAGGATGCTCGATGGCCGAGTATTTATGCGCGTTAGAAAGGTAGTGAATAATGACCTGCTTAATGCGGCTGGGGTCAGCCATAACGACGACATTCTTATTTTCAGGAACGTGTATATGCACCTGGCGCGCCTCTGGTACATAGCGGGTGTCCCCAACGACTTCGTGCAGCAGCATGTCCAGTTCGCACATCTCAAAGAGCAGCTCCATCGTATTGGCGCTGATGCGCGATGTCTCCAACAACGTATTGACCAGATGCGTGAGGCGAGAAATTTGTTGGTCGGTTCGATCCAGCAAGGTACGTGCCTCGTTGATGAGCTCGCGCGTTTCCGCTGAATGAGTATTGAGGTCAATGTTATTTTTGAGCCTGCGCCCCATCAACTGAACGTTTCCCTTGATGCTGGTCAGCGGCGTCTTCAATTCATGGCTCGCTATACTCACAAATTCGTTCATGCGGCGCTGAGCCTCGCGGCGGGCAAGGTTGCGTGTCCGCGTCTGCGCCTGTTTATATTGCACGATCTCACGTCCAACAAGCAGCGCGATCACTTTTATGACGAATGAACATATCTTCAAGAGGAGCTGCAATAGCCCTGAAGTTTTCTTGTTTGTTTTCATAAAGCTATCCATCCACCATAGTTTTCTCGGTCAACAGATAAGTGAGAAGCCAGCAGGGTCTTTCTTACTCAGAATGCAGTGGGTCTTTTTTATGGTACGTATGACTGGCTTATAAAGAAGACAAGCGGTTAGCATCAGCAGGCATAGGCGTTCTTGTGAGAATGGATTTAAACTCTACCAATCCTTTCATTGTCATACACAAAAATTGTTATCTCCAAAAGTAGGCTATACAACGTGATAAAGATAGTTGGAAAGCATGCACTGATAGGGAGAGACGAGATCTCGGTGCTGGCATTTCTAGAGATGTTGGGCACACCCAATTGAACGCTCTGGCAGAAAATGGACCATATTCCTGTAATCTTCTTATGTTTGCAAACGTTTCTAATTAGAGAGGGGATACGAATTGTCGAGGCACTGCATAAGTACAGAGGCAATTTTAACTTGCTACATAACAGCGACGGAAAAATTGCTACGTATTTTTTAGAAGCCTTGACAAGAAGGGTCTATGGTGCGCTAAATCGAGTAGGGGAAAATGAACGCTCGTGTAAACCATTGCTTATCACGCAATGGCGTCTCTCTTCACGAGCCTGCATTCCATTGCTACAGGTTATTCTTTATTGTATGTACTTATGTTCTTTTTTAGGGTGAGCGGAGGTGATGGATGCGCGAAGTGCAAGTGAGCTTCCCGCGTGGGAAAGTTGTGCGCGAACGCTACATCGTCGAGGAACTTCTCGGCAAGGGTGGGTTTGGTGCTGTTTACAAAGTTCGGGATCGCCGCGTCAGGAGCAATGTTTTTGCTCTAAAAGAAGTGATCGACCCGAATGGATACGAACGGGACCGCCTGGCATTCGAATGCGAAATACTGAAACGGCTCGATCATGCTAGTCTGCCGCGCGTCTACCGTGTGTTTGAGGACGAGCGCAACAACCGTTTCTATATGTTAATGGATTATATTGAAGGCTCAAATCTGGACAAAATGCGCCAACGGCAGCCGGAGAAACGCTTCTCTGTCTCTCAAGTGTTGAAGATTATGGCTCCTATTGCAGAGGCTATTACCTATTTACATGCACAGCAACTGCCTATTATTCATAGAGATATCAAACCATCGAATATTATTGTCTCGCCAGCCTGTGATGGCGCGGTGCTCGTCGATTTTGGCATTGCCAAAGAGTACGACCAGGACTCGACGACGACCGCCGTGCGCCATTGTTCACCGGGGTATGGAGCGCCTGAACACTATGCGCGTGGCACCAATACACGCACCGACATCTACGGCCTGGCCGCTACTCTCTATACACTGATGACGGGCAAAGTGCCGACCGATGCCCTTTATCGGATGACGCAACTGGGCAGCAAGCATAATGATCCGCTCGTAGCGGCGAATGAAGTCTTACCGACGATACCTCAGCATATCGCGGAGGTGCTGGAGCAGGCGATGGCGATCAATAGCAACGATCGCTACGCAACGATCGAGGAGTTCTGGCAGGCGTTGACGCTCTATCCCGTTGAAGAGGATGAGCCCGAGCCGCTTCTTGTCCCTGTGGAAGATATGCATGAACTGGCGGAGGCTCTGACGCCTGCGGTGAGAACGACTTCGCTGGCCCGCGAAACGCCGCGCGCGCGTGGCGAACACGTGAGGAGCAGGATTCCGAGCGCATTTGCGGCCCTGATCCTGATCGCGCTTGTCGCGGGGGGACTCTTTAGCTTGATCGCCTGGCCGCGCAGCGGTCTTTCTAGCGATTCTACCTCTGTCGACTCTGCTTCCTTGAAGAATGCACGCAGTACTGCGGTGGCACGGGCTGCCGCGCCAGCGAAGCACGCGACGGCGAGCAGCAAGACCGAAACGCCTGCAACACCGACCGCGCAACATTCTACCGCTACGCCCACGAAGAGCTATCCGGTGCTCTCCGCAAGCTATGGCGGCAACATCAGTGACAGGTACACGAGCCCACCAACCAATAGTAGTATGTCACTCAGCCAGCTTCAGCAAAATGGCCCTTCCATCAGCGGCTATTTTGCCGTCGGTCAGGGCCTGATAGGGAGCGGCGGCTTCAGTGGCACCGTGAGCTCCGATAACAAAATCCAGTTTCTGATTCCCGGCACCTACTCAATTGCTCCCCTCTTCTTCGAGGGACAGGTGAAGTCTGATGGCAGCATGAGCGGTACGTATTGCAGCCAGCTCAACGGTGTATGTAACAAGAATGCTGGCGGTTTTGGCACCTGGTACGTTGCTGCATCTGCGGCTGGCACGCGCTGGAACAATTCGACACGCTTTTATGCCGCTTCTTCTTTCTCCGCTGCCGGAGTGAGGCGCGGGTACAGGAGTGGCATAACATAGCTTGCTTCTTGTCACTCCTTACCATATTGTGTAACCTGGCTGTTGCGTCGATCGTCTTAATTTCTGTCTACAAGCAAGACAGATGAATCGTATTCTTTATTAACAGGGAAAAAAATCGTGCTGCCAGTCTCGTTCTGGTGAGCGACTGTAAAATTATGTAAAGATTGTTGTATGCAAACTGTTTATAAAGCATTGTAAGAGGTAAATTCGTGCAAGACGTACAGGCAATACTCCCCAATGGAACTATTGTACAGGAGCGTTATGTTATAGAGGACCTGCTGGGCCGTGGTGGCTTTGGGGCTGTCTATCTGGGGCGTGACCTGCGTGTCAGGGGAAATTTATTTGCGCTCAAAGAGATAATTGATACCAATAAACAGGAGCGCGAGCGTTTCAAGTTCGAGGGCGAGGTTCTCAAGCGGCTCGATAATCGCTCCTTGCCGCGTGTGTATCGCGTGTTCGAGGATGAGAACACCGCGCGCGCATATATACTGATGGACTATATCGAAGGTCCAAATCTGGAGGTATCGCGCACCCAGCAGCCCGACAAGCGCTTCTCCACCGAACAGGCACTGGATATTATGCTGCCTATTTTCAAAGCAGTCAGCTATCTTCACAAGCAGAACCCACCCATCATCCATCGCGATATCAAGCCGTCGAACATTATTGTGCCAGCCGCCGGTGATGAGGCGGTGCTGGTCGATTTCGGCATCGCCAAAGAGTACAGCGTCGATGCGACGACGACCGCTGTACGCCGCTGCTCGCCGGGTTACGGTGCGCCGGAGCAGTATGCCAGGGGAACGAATCCCCGTACCGATATCTATGGCCTGGCAGCTACCTTGTATGCTCTGCTAACGGGTACGGTGCCGATCGATGCTTTCTACCGCATGACACAGATCGGTGGCAAGAAGCATGATCCGCTCGAACCCGTCGTGCAACAGGTTCCATCAGTCTCACAATCAGTCTCGGACGCGATCCAGCGCTCTATGGCAATCAATAGCGGCGACCGCTTCGCCAACGTCGAGGAGTTCTGGCAGGCGCTGAACGAGTATCATGGCGGAAGTCCTTTGCTTATTCCGGTCGTCGCGCCCGTAGTCGCCCCTCACACGGAGCCGCCGCAGGAGGTCGCGCTCGCCGCTGTCGGGCAGGGACCCGTTACAGTCGTCACCAGACCGATGAAAAACAACAGGAGACGTGGGGCATTTCTTCTGCTATTTACGGCCCTGGTCCTGCTCGCGCTCGTCGGTGGCCTGGTACTTGGTAGCACGCGCCTGTTTTCGCCTGCTTCATCCAATCATCCATCTGGTACCGCAACATCGGTGGCTAGCAAGAAAGCGACCGCGACTCCCAGACCGTCTGCAACGGCGAAGCCAGTTGCAACAGCGAAACCGGCTGCTACGACGGCACCGGCTACACAGCCCACGACGCCTCCGGCAACAGCGGGACCGGTTTCTACACCGCCTGCAACTACCGCGCCTGCACCTACGGGGTACCCCACGTTAGCCAACAGCTATAGTGGCACGGCGAATGATCAGATTACCAATCCGCCGACCCAGGGAAATCTTACCCTTTCACAGATCAGTCAACACAACCCCAATATCACGGGATACGCCGATATCACAGGGAACTTGCAAGGGAGCGGCAACTTTAGCGGGCAGGTCACAACTGGCAATAGCATCTCGTTTCTGGTAGCGAGCTTCGCAGGACACCCACCGCTCTTCTTCCAGGGGCAGATCTCTTCTAACAGTATCTCAGGCACATATTGCAGCTATGTAAATAATGCATGCAACTACAGCGCTGGTGGATATGGCAGCTGGCAAGTCTCGTCGAATCAGGTTTCTAGTTCCAGCTAGCCTCGCCCGAACCCGCTCCCAGGTTCCTAACGAGATAGGATGGATGCTGCTCCTGAAGAGTTAGCTATACCGATAGCGCTGCAGCACCTGACATAAGGTGTTTCAGCGCTATCGGTATAAACAAGAGGTGCAGGGCTATGCCTGTGCCAGGAAAATCGAGCCAATACGCGTCGTCAGGATAACATGCGCGTAAGGTGCTCTGCCAACCGCGCCCTGTGCAGTGGCACCGAATGCCTGTACAGAGGAAAAGTCGCTCTCGATAGAGCCTATAGAGGTCTGAGCGGCAACCTGCAATGACGAGTCCGCGGGAAAAGCAGCAGTGATGGTACCGACACGCGTATCCATTCTATACGTTCCGTTACGAGCTACAGCACCGGAAAATGTGATGCTCCCAACGTTGGCACTGAGAAAGGACTGCCCTCTAAGCTGTACGTGGCTTGTCGTGATGCTACCAGTGTTTGTCGCCAGTGACATCTGCCCGACAACATTATTGACAGCGAAGTTGCCAACTTGTGTGCTCAGCGACATATTGGTATGCAAAGGAACAGTGATATCGAAATTGACGCTGTCGTTCGAAACAGTTGTGTTTCCACGCGGCGGGAGCTTCTCTCCGATAGTAAGCATGCCCTTACGCGCATCTGGTGTATAGGTAATAGTGGGCATACGGTTTGCGCGATAGTGATGGACGGTGACATGAACGGCCATCCTGGCAACATTCCCAACGCCAATATGGACCTGGCAAACGTCACCATGCAGTATGAGCATGGGCTGCACCCTGCTATTAAGTGTAAAGACATGGGGCGCAAGCACCAGCGCAACTGGATCATCGGTGGACACAGCCAGCGCGGCAGTATTTGTGGTTCCACATGCCATCAATAGCAGGGACAGGAACAAACCTAGAGTGGCAATAAGCGAAACGTTCAGCTGGTGAACAAGGTATTTTCTTTGCATAATATCATCTTTCTACTCTTAGCACTTCTATTTTTTCGTTGAGATGAGTGCATTCATCGCCGATCAGCCCTCCATAAAGGCGACAATGCATGCAAACATCCGGGCTGTCAGTCGCCAATACCTGAAAACAAGATTTTTCCAGAAAAGACTTCTGATAAACGCCCCTACTTATATTATACAGAGAAGTCCTATTGATACATTTTTAAGTGTTGATGGATGATTTATTGCAGCACAAAATGTTGGGAAAAAATGGGGATGTGGAAAGGAGATAACTGTTCAGAACCCCTCTGAATAGCAGCTCGATTTAGCCAGATACGTATCGTACATGTCTGGCTGTATTCTATGGCTATAGGAATTTTCTATTACAAGACATGGCTTTCTGGTACATGGTACTTCTCTTCCACTGAGATTTACCTACACGAACATGGCTGGCCGGGCACGCAATAAAAGGCAACCAGCACATGTTATAGTGGTAAATATACTGTTCTATTTGATGAGGCAAACGCGTCGTATAAACG
The DNA here is from genome assembly GCA_030854195.1 of Chloroflexota bacterium. GTDB lineage: Bacteria > Chloroflexota > Ktedonobacteria > Ktedonobacterales > Ktedonobacteraceae > JACDAE01. Next base: position 2,040 of record JALYTQ010000061.1, on the reverse strand, counting down.
TACCGACGCCGCCAACATATTTACCAGTGGAGGAACTTAGCATGGCCGCACCAGACATGGACGAGGGTTTACAGTTTCTACAGCAATATCACCACATCGCCGTCGTTGGCATCTCAGCCAATCCGTACAGGCCCAGTCACGGCGTCTCGCTCTACATGCAGTCGGCGGGGTACGATATTATCCCGATCAATCCGCGCTACGCCGGGCAGATGCTGCTGGGCAAGCGCGTCTACGCGTCGCTCACTGAGGCGAAGGAGGCAGGTGAGCCAATAGAGATCGTCGATGTGTTCCGCCGCTCACCCGATGTTCCGCCAGTCGCCGACGAGGCGATCAAGGTCGGCGCGAAAGTGCTATGGGTACAGCTAGGCATCCGCAACGACGAGGTGGGCCAGAAGGCGCGGGAGGCGGGCCTGATCTATGTGCAAGACAAATGCATCAAGGTCGAGCACGCCCGCTTCTTCGGTGCCTGACCACGCATTGACTGCATCCAGGCAGAATATGCTATCCAGGAAGCTGGAGAAGCCAGAGAACAGTGCCTCCGAGGAATAGCTCTTCTCAGCAGGCAAGTACTTCTATTGTGTGAAGTGCGGCGCGACATTATTCACGAAATTGTGCAGCGTCTCCAGATCAGGGATGCGGAACATGCAGTGGGTGACGCCGACCTCGGAGAAGCGTTCAAGCTCGCGCGTAACCTCGGCAGCGTTGCCCGCGATAAAGTGTTTGGTGGGATCGCGTTTGACCTGGGTGGAATCTTCTGAGATGCTCAGGGTGCACAGATACGTCAGCTTGATCTCAGATGGGTCGCGACCGATGCGCTCGCAGTGCTGTTTGAGAATGGCGAGCTTGCGGGCATACTCCTCTACGGGGACCGAGTTGAAGTTCCACCAGTCGGCGTAGCGGGCCACGATGGCGAGGGTGCGCTGTTCGCCACCGCCGCCGATGAGAATAGGGATAGCTGGCGATGGCTGCGGCGCGCAATAAGCATTGTGGATGGAGTAGTGACGGCCCTCGAAGGTCGCGGGCTGCGCGCTCCACATGGCGCGAATAATCTGCACGGCCTCCTCCAACTGCTCCATGCGCGTCTTGACGGGTGGGAAAGGATAGCCGTAGGCGCGATACTCCTCCTCCTTCCAGCCCGCACCGATACCCAGAATGGCGCGTCCTCCAGTGAGCGCGTGCAGATTGGCCAGCATCTTCGCCAGCAGCGCCGGGTTGCGATAGGACTGTGAGAGGACGAGGTTGCCGATATTAAAGCGGGGATAGGCAGCAGAGAGATAGCTGAGCGTCGTCAGAGCCTCCAGGGCGTCGGTTGAGCCCCCCTGCATATGATCTTCCAGCCAGAGCGTCGTAAAGCCGCTAGAGAGCATCTCAATGCAGCTCCGGTTATACACGATCAGCTCAGCTATGGAAAAACTGGGATCATTGTGACGGAGCATAAGTCCAAAATCAAGGGTAGCCATAAAACGTATCCTCAGCCGCTACTAGCGAACAAAGCAAGAGCAGGCACGCAAAATGACCTCGTCTTCTATATAGACAAGGTAACACAAAGCCTCTTCTCATCCTGATTTAAGGAAACAAATACCATCCCTCATCTGCCATACGAGCATTTAAGGTAAAAAAGAAACTATGAAAGGATCAAGACTACCAATTTTGGCGAACCAGCAAGGCACCGTGTGCTAGTCGCGTTTGAGCGATTCAGTTTGAACCTGCTCTTCTTTCTTTTCCAGAATGATGCGTTCCAGGTAGGGATCGGTATCGCGCTCGTTATCGATCTGCAGCGCCGTCAGCGTCTGACGATACGCGTTAAGGAAGTCCAGGAGCCCAACCGTCTCGTCCACCGTCAGGTCAAAATTAATGCCTGAAGCGTGTCTCAACACCAGTCCGTTCTCCTCCATACGCGCCCGATACCTGCCAATAATTGCATCCATGTTCTGGTCCTCCTTCGATGCTAACCTACACTACTGTCGTTGAATATAAAATGGTCCCCCACATTTTCAACTGTATACTACTATTGTAGGGGTACGTGATTGCCTCGTCAAT
>JALYTQ010000060.1 GCA_030854195.1 Chloroflexota bacterium | reverse complement strand
GGGCTTGCCTCCATCCGGCCCAGGGGCCACGTAATGGGCAACCGGATGGAGGCAAGCCCCATCCCTACTGCATAATAGTATAACGTTTCATCTATGGACTGGATAGCAAACCGCTACTACAACTAATACATTTCCCGTGTTACATTTCTTGTAACGGAACATTTAGCAAAAGCACTTGTAGGCATCACCATTTACAGCAAGCGAAAGGCCAGACGCGCCAACGCGACAATTTCTTAACGAGGCATCCGGCTCCATTCTTTGCAGATAAAGCATAACCGGGTACCTGACAGACATAGTTTTACGCTCAAGGAGAACCACTATGACGATAGACGCCACGTCCCAGCAGAAGAGTCGCTGGACTTCGGGAGTCATTCCTTACGCTCAAATGGGCTATTGGCAGCCCGACTACGAACCGAAAGATACGGATATCCTGTGCGCGTTTCGCCTCGTTCCCCAGGATGGGGTCGATCCAATTGAGGCGGCAGCGGCTGTCGCGGGCGAATCCTCTACGGCAACCTGGACGGTCGTCTGGACGGACCGCTTGACGGCGTACGAGAACTATCAGGCCAAGGCGTATCAGGTCGTACCCGTTCCTGGCACGGACCAGTATATCGCTTTTATCGCCTATGATCTTGACCTGTTTGAGGAAGGGTCGATCGCCAATCTGACCTCCAGCATTATCGGTAACGTCTTCGGCTTCAAAGCTCTCAAGAGCCTGCGCCTGGAAGACATGCGCATTCCACCACATTACGTCAAGACATTCCAGGGTCCGGCGCACGGCATCGTTATGGAGCGCGAATACCTGGATAAGTACGGGCGTCCCCTGCTCGGCGCGACGACCAAACCGAAGCTCGGCCTCTCAGCACGCAACTATGGACGCGTGGTCTACGAGGCGCTACGCGGCGGACTGGACTTTGTGAAGGACGACGAAAACATCAATTCGCAGCCGTTTATGCGCTGGCGCGACCGCTTCCTCTTCTGCATGGAGGCCGTCAACAAGGCGAGCGCCGAAACGGGCGAGATCAAGGGACACTATCTCAACGTGACGGCGGCGACGATGGAGGAAATGTACGAGCGGGCGGAATTTGCCAAAGAACTGGGCAGCATTGTTGTCATGATCGATCTGACGATCGGCTACACAGCGATTCAGTCAATGGCGAAATGGGCGCGCAAGAACGGCGTCATTCTGCACCTGCACCGCGCGGGCCATAGCACCTATACACGCCAGAAGACCCACGGCGTCTCCTTCCGCGTGATTGCCAAGTGGATGCGCCTGGCGGGCGTCGATCATATTCACGCGGGGACGGTCGTCGGCAAACTGGAAGGCGATCCAATGACGGTGCGCGGCTACTACCAGACGTTGCGCGGCATGAAGTACGCGGCTGATCCCGCGCTCGGTCTCTTCTTCGAGCAAGACTGGGCCTCACTCCCCTCAGTAATGCCGGTAGCCTCGGGTGGTATCCATGCGGGCCAGATGCATCAGTTGCTACACTATCTGGGCGAGGACGTGATACTCCAGTTCGGCGGCGGCACAATCGGCCATCCACAGGGCATCTCGGCGGGCGCAACGGCGAACCGCGTGGCAGTGGAGGCGATGATCCAGGCGCGCAACGAGGGACGCGACTTCCTGAACGAGGGACCGGAGATTCTGGAGAAGGCCGCGAAGTGGTGCGAGCCATTGCGCGTGGCGCTCGAACTCTGGAAAGATGTGTCCTTCAACTACGCATCAACCGACACGCCTGACGCTACACCGACGCCGAGTTACTAGTACATTTCACTATCCTTAATGCGGATCGCGAAAGGACACACGTTCCTGTCGCCTTCCAGCAAGGATAGTATACTCATGAACGCCTATCACGTCACGTGTAAATAGAATAAGGAGCTACCGTTATGGCATTTCATTTGACGCAGGGCACGTTTTCTTTCCTGCCCGCTCTGAGCGATGACGAGATTCGTCTGCAGGTCCAGTACTGCCTGGACAATAACTGGCCCATCAATGTAGAGTTTACCGACGATCCACATCCACGCAACAGCTACTGGGAGATGTGGGGTCTGCCAATGTTCGATGTGAAGGACCCGGCGGCGATCCTCTACGAGATCAACGAGTGTCGCAGAGCTTACCCGCACCACTACATCCGCGTCGGTGCCTATGATCGCAGCAAGGGACGCCAGACGCTGGCAATCTCGTTTATCGTCAACCGACCATCCAACGATCCCGGCTTCCGCCTGACGCGGCAGGATACGCACGATCGCGCCATGCACTATACGCTGCACAGCTACGCCACGGATAAGCCCAAAGGCGAGCGCTTCACTGATTAGTAGGGGTCTGCCTTACGCGGACCCTGAGAGCCATTGGCATCGTACCAGGGTCCGCACAATGCGGCCTCTACTAGCGTCGCAAGGGAATATATGGAGAAGATTATGAGCATGCAACCATCCACTCCTACGGGGAAACCAGCCTCCCAGCCGGAGCCAGCCGAGGAGCAGAGCGCGGATATCACAACGCTGCTTCAAGAATCGCAGGTCATGGAGGTGCTCCAGAAGCTGGATGACGAGCTGGTGGGACTCAAATCCGTAAAGACGCGCATCCGCGAGATAGCGGCGCTGCTGCTGGTCGATCGCATGCGGCGCAACTTCGGACTCACGGCGCGTCCGCCCTCGCTGCACATGTCCTTTACCGGACCACCGGGAACGGGCAAGACGACGGTCGCGCTGCGCATGGCAACGGTCCTGCACCGGCTCGATTATGTGCGCAAGGGGCACCTCGTGGCCGTCACGCGTGACGATCTGGTAGGACAATACATCGGGCACACAGCACCGAAGACCAAAGAGGTGCTCAAGCGCGCCATGGGCGGCGTGCTTTTCATCGACGAGGCGTACTACCTCTATCGGCAGGAGAACGAGCGCGACTATGGGCAGGAGGCCATCGAGATCCTGCTCCAGATCATGGAGAACCAGCGCGACGACCTGGTCGTCATTCTCGCGGGCTACAAGGATCGTATGGAGACCTTCTTCCAGTCCAATCCTGGCGTCAGTTCGCGCATCGCCCATCACCTGGACTTTCCCGACTATACACGCGAGGAACTGCTGACCATCGCCCAGTTGATGCTGGCGGAGCAGATGTATCGCTTTAGTCCAGACGCGCTCAAAGCCTTTGACGCGTACCTTGAAAAACGTATAGCGCAGCCGCGCTTCTCCAATGCGCGCAGCGTGCGTAACGCGCTGGACCGGGCACGTCTACGCCAGGCCAATCGCCTGCTAGCAAAGGGTGGCAGCATCTCGCGCATAGACCTGATGACGCTCGAAGCCGAGGATTTCCTGGGGAGCCGGGTATTCTCAGAAGAGGCTTCCACAGATGAAGCGCACAATGGCAAGAGCGAGGACAAATCGTCCCCAGCATAGCAGATGACTCATTGACCCCTCAGCGTCTCTAGCGCTTCCCTGCCTGCTATGCAGATTGCGAAGCGCTAGAGACGCTGAGGAGACCTGAACAAGCACGCTCAATCTTATAGCGTGAGTAACTTCCGCGCTGCTGGCTCATCGGCAACATTGAGGAGCTTCAGACAGAGATTATTTAGTTCGTCAATAGTCGTTACATGTTTTATTTTCTGCTGCACCTGCTCGATCAGCGAGGGAAAGTGCCCCTGCACAAAAGCAAGGATCACGATGCACAACTCTCGCCTCCTCCCTTCTACTTCGCCCTCAGCTCGCCCCTCAGTCCATGCTAGTCTTTTTGAAAGCAAGGGTCGTTTTGCGTCTTATTCAATAGAATGTGCGCGCTCTCCACAAGGCAGAGTTTGAACAGTTCTGGTAACAGCACGCGAAACATTGACAGTATGGAGCTACACTTGCTATACTAGTGAACCATGTATATTTATTTATGTAAACATCCAGCAGTGTTATGAAGGGCCAGCCTCCCATGGAACGCAACAGCCAGTATATCGGCAAACAGATCGGCAACTACCGCGTGGACGCGCCACTCGACGCGGGCTCATTCGGCAGTGTCTATAAAGGTGCCCATATCTATCTCGCCAATCGCCTCGTTGCCATCAAGTTGATGCACCACACTCAGCTCGACGAGGGGCACGAGCAAGAGAGCTTCCTGCAGGAGGCGCAGTTCTTAGAGATGCTCAAGCACCCACATATTCTGCCGATCTACGACGTAGGTATCTTCGAAGGAACCCCCTACATCATCGCCGAGCTGGCTGAGAATGGTTCGTTGCGCGACCTCATGAAGGCGCAGAGGCCGAACCTGCTGCCCCAGGACCAGGCGCTGACGATCCTCTCACAGATCGGGCAGGCGCTCGATTATGTGCATAAAGAAAATATCGTGCACCGCGATCTCAAGCCCGAAAATATCCTGTTCGATAGCCGCGGGGACGCGCTGCTGGCCGATTTTGGCATCGCGGTCTTTCTGGAAACGACGCGCACCAAATACGTTGATGTCATCGGTTCACCGCTCTACATGGCACCCGAACAGTTCGAGGGCATCGCCAGCAGGAGGAGCGATCAGTACTCGCTCGCCTGCATCGGTTATGAGATGCTGACGGGCCGCCCGCCGATCACGGGGCAACACGCGGTCATTATAGGCATGAAGCATCAGAAGGAGCCACCGATCCCTCCCACACAGCTCAATCCGACCATTCCGGCGCACGTCGAGAGGGCGCTGTTGCAGGCGCTGGCGAAGCAGCGCGAGGACCGCTATCCCGATATCGCCTCTTTCCTGGCCGCGCTCTTCGACCTGCCAGCTCCACGGCCCGACGGCTCGCTGACGGGTGGACTCGTGCTGAACGAGAACAGCATGCAGCTCAGCGAACTGACGCCCAACGTCAACGTCGCCAACCGAACTAAAGAGGAGTGGCTGGACGAGGGGAACCGCCTCTACAACGGCGGCTTCTTTCATGACGCGCTACTGGCCTTCGAGAATTCAATCCAGCTTGATCCCACCTTCGCCGATGGCTACGAAGGCAAGACCAGCGCGCTCTGCGCCCTCGGACGTTACCAGGAGGCGCTCGTATCCGTCGAAACGGCCCTGCAGCTCGATCCGCTCTACGCGGCCTCCTATAACGATAAAGGCAATATCCTCTACGAGTTCAAATCGTACGCGGACGCGCTTGGCTACTACGGGCACGCGCTTCAACTTGAGCCAGACAATATCGACGCCTTTCTAGGACGCGCCAGTACGCTCTCCTCGCTCGGTCGCTATCAGGAGGCGCTGACCACCTATGAGCAGGCCATCGCGCTTGACCCCAGCTGTAGCGTGGCATACGATGGCAAGGCGTGGACGCTGCGCCAGTTGAAACAGTACGATGAGGCGCTGGCCTTCTCCGAAAAGGCGTTGCAGCTTGAACCCACTAACCCGACGTTTCTGATGGGCAAGGGACGGGCGTTGTTCCGCCTGGCGCGCTACGAGGAATCGTTGGCGTGGTTTGATGCCGCCATACGGCGCGCTCCCAACCTCGCGCAGATCTATGATTACAAGGCCGATACGCTCTACCACATGCGCCACTTCGATGAAGCGCTCGCCACCTATGAGCTTGCCTACAGTCTGGACCCAAAGCTCGCCTCCTCTTACGAAGGCAAGGGCAACGTGCTCTTCAACTTCGGTCACTATGCCGAAGCGCTAGCAGCATACGATCAAGCCACCAGGTACGAACCAAATAACGCGTCGTTTCTGCAGAAGCGCGGCGATATCCTGGCACTCCTGGGCAGGGACGAAGAGGCGCAGCAGGCATACGAAAAGGCACAGCAGTTGGGGCACAGAGGCTGAGGTGCTGCTACAGAGAGCGCTCCTCTCTGTCATTGTTTCTGACACTTTTTCTCACAGTCAAACGTGAGCTATAGATAGAAGCAACAACAGAGAGGAGCTCTTTTCTTATGGAAACACGCCAATTCGGCAAAACAGACATGCAGGTTACGGTGTTGGGCCTGGGAGGCGTCGAGGTCGATGGTATCTCGCTGGCGGAGATGGAACGTTTGATAGGCAATGCCCTGGATACAGCTGGCATCAACGTTATCGATACAGCGGAATGCTACGGCGGAAGCGAAGACATCATCGGGCGCGCCACTGGGAGCCGCCGCGATGACTTTTATCTCTTTACAAAATGTGGGCACGCCGTAGGTGACGAACTGCCCGAGCTGCCCGATTGGGACCCACGCCTGCTCGAAGCCAGCATCGAGCGTAGTCTGCGCCGCTTGCGCACCGATCACCTCGACCTGTTGCAATTGCATAGTTGCTCCCTGGACGTGCTACGCAAGGGCGACGTTATCCAGGTGTTGGAGAAGGCCAAACGCTCAGGCAAGACGCGCTACATCGGGTATAGCGGCGATAACGAGGATGCACGCTATGCCATTCGCACAGGCTTCTTCGACGCGCTCCAGACCTCGATCAACATCGCCGATCAGCAGGAGATCGATTTTACCCTCCCGATGGCCATCGAGCGCAATATAGGCATCATCGCCAAGCGTCCCCTGGCAAATATGGCCTGGATGTATGACGAGGTAGAGCCGAGCGCCTACTATCACCAATACTGGGACCGGCTCAGAAAGCTACAGTATGGCTTCTTGCAACATAAATCAGAGCATTCGACGGAGATTGCGCTGCGCTTCACCATTAGCGTATCGGGCGTACACACGGCCATCGTCGGTACCAGCAATCCCGATCGGATGGTGGGAAACGCACAACTTGTAGCGGCTGGCCCATTGCGCCCCGAGTTGTATCAAGAGATTCGCGCGCGTTGGGAGCAGACAACGGATCAGCACTGGCTGGGACTGGTGTAGGAACCCGCGCAAGGCGGGTTCCTAGATATCAGTCATCTTTCCTGGTAATGAGATAGCCCAGACCAAGCGCGGTGAGATCCTCGACGACGCCGAAGATCGGATCGGGCCATTTCGTTACTTTAGCCAACCACGAGCGCGCATAGTACCCTGCCGCCGAGCCAGAGGCCGCACCAATAGCCCCAAGCAGCGCGCCCACCAGCGGCGATTGCCTGGTCTGTTGGCAGAGTATCCACCCGGCGAGCGCGCCTATGACGATGCGACCACCCAGTGGGGCCGGTGAGAGACGACTGGGAGTGGCTGGCAACTTGTCGCCAACAAGCTCGCCAGCGGCCAGCAGTCCGGTAATGATGCGGGCAGCGGGCGAATTGAGATAGCCTACCAGATTCGAGGACGAGGCATCCTCGCCCTCGGAGCGCAACTGGCTCAGCAGGGCCAACGGCATCATCGAGCGCAGACCTCCGACGAAGCCCAGCACAGCCGCACGAGCATACTCACTCGCCTGATCGCTACCCTCATCACCACGCGTAAGATCAACGATCTTTCCTCTAAGCGTATCAATACTCATGTATTTTCACCTTCCTTTTCAGAGCAAAGCTGGAAGAATAGAAAAAAGCAACCCAACCGCAGCCGGATTGCCGAAAAAGTCGCGTGCTAAACATCCACCTGGACGCCGCGCCAGAAGGCAACGTAGTCCTTGATCTGCTTCGCGGCATCTTTAGGCTCGGGATAGTACCAGGCGGCATCTTGGTTGACCTTGCCGTCTACCTCGATCGAGTAGTAGCTGGCGAGACCCTTCCACGGGCAGGTCGTATGCATATCGCTCGCTTTTAGATACTCTTTCTTGACAGAATCGCTGGGGAAATACTGATTCCCTTCGACGACAACGCAGTTGTCGCTCTCGGCTATCGTTGCGCCATTCCAGGTCGCTTTTGGCATGAGATGCTCCTTTTATACTGGTTTATGACAATATGTAACTGTATTTATAGGGACGGTTGGGAAGCGGAAAGCGGGTCAAGGGCGCGCCAGGCACATTCCCTCTCTATACCTTTGCACAGGATAGTGGTCGATGTCAACCTCTGCATTTGTGCAAACGATCAAGCCTTGTTGCCATTCAAGTTTTGTAAGAAGAGGCGTCTGATGCCGGGCACGACCTGATTGGCATCCCGTCTGGTCGCGAAGTGGAGCGTGTTATCCTGCATCTCCTCGTTCGAGCGACCGAGCGCGATACGCTGCAGTTCCTGCTTCACGCTCGACATCGACGCCGGACGCCGACGCGGATCACTCTCGACCATGCATTGGATCAGGCTGCCAAGTTCGGGATACGCGGGGATATAGAGAGGTTCGAACGAAAACGGCGCGTCGGAAGGATCGACACCACTCAGGAGGTGGTGGAGCGTCGCGCCCAGGCTGTAGATATCGGTCTGCGGCGTCGTCTGTGCCCTGCCATACTGCTCCGGGGCCGCGTAGCCCGGTGAGCCCAGCGCGACTGTATCACGCGCCTGACCGTGCTTGAAGAGGCGCGCTACTCCGAAATCGATTAAATACAGTTGCCGATCGGAGGTACGCATCACGTTGGCAGGCTTGAGATCGCGGAAGATAATCGCGCGCTTATGCAGGTAGCCAAGCACGGAACAGAGCTGAATGCCGATGGGAAGAACCTTTTCAACGGGCAGGCGTCCGCCGCGCGCCCGCAGGTACTCCTCCAGCGTCATGCCCTCGATAAAGCTCATCACCAGGTACCAGCGCCGCTGCTCGGAGAAAAAATCGTAGATGGCGGGCAGATTAGGATGCAGCAGGTTCGCCAACATAAACGCCTCGCGCTCAAACGATTTCGCGACATTCGCGGCCTCGTGCGCATCGAGACCATCCAGGCTCATCGCTTTGATAGCCACCAACCGACCGCCGAACTGGCTATCCTCCGCCTTATAGACTTCACCGAAGCCGCCCTTGCCGACCTGGGACAGGATGCGGTAACGCTGTTTGAGCATGGGAGATAAGACAAGAGGAGGCGTAGCGGGAACGGGGCGAGGAAGATTGGGAACTTTGAGTACAGCGGGCAGGGGACGCGAGGAGCCGAATTGCAGAGGATGTCCGCAGACCACACAAAAATTGGCATGGAGCAGGTTGGCCGCGCCGCACTGCACGCAGTAGAGATGTGAATGAGAAACCATGCCTGCTACTCCTCTAAGCGCGAACTCTGGCAGAGCCACCCTCGCGTCTCCCCCTGGACGCATTACAGTTGCGCAAAGTACTCGTCGCATCAATTGTAACGCATACGGCACAAAAAAACTATGGAATAGTTCACAATATGCCTATCTTGCTACCCTGGTAGCCGCGAAACGTATTCTATAAGGACGAGATAAGATATCAGTAGCTCAGAGTTATATATATGAAAGAAAGGTTTTCACGATGCTACAAACTCTCGCGACCCTGGATGATGTGCGGGGAATGTATGACTGGTTTGAGAAAATGCGCAGCACGCAGCCTGTGTGGCTGGACGAGAGCAGCGGATGTTGGCATGTTTTTCGTCATACTGATGTGCATACCGTTATCACCGACTATCACCTTTACTCCTCGGAACGCAGGAGATTGCGCGCAGCGGAACGACCCGCCGTGAACGCAGAAAATAGGGAACAGCGTGGAGGCAGAAGTATACTGCTGATGGACCCGCCGGAGCATCGTCAGTATCGCAACCTGGTCTCATACGCCTTTACGCCACGCGCGATTGAGAGGCTGAGGGGCCGCGTTGCCACTATTACGCAGGATTTGTTGGACGAGACGCGCTCGCTGGGTAAGGTAGATTTCGCCACCGAGATCGCCTATCCGCTACCAACGATCGTGATTGCCGAAATGCTGGGCGTGCCCACCAGCGATCGCCCACTGTTCAAAAGTTGGGCCGATGTACTGCTCAGGCAGCAGTTGAACGATAGCGAGGTTTTCCAGCCGGGCGAACAGCAACGCAATAATCCAGAGATCCAACGCTTCACGCGCACTTTTGAAGAGATGTCGGACTACTTCAAGCGCATGCTAGAGGAGCGCAAACGCGCACCTCGCGAGGATATGATGAGCGAGCTCCTTGCCGCCGAGGTGGATGGCGAACATCTCAGCATGGGCGATACGATCGGCTTCTGTATCATACTCCTGCTCGCCGGGCACATCACAACGACAAATCTGCTGAGCCAGGCCATTCGCTGTTTCGATGAACATCCCGAGGCGCTGGCACAGGTACGCAGGCAGCCTGAATTGATGCCAGGAGCGATCGAAGAGGTTCTACGCTATGCCTCGCCGGTCTGGCGTCTGGCGCGCACCACCAGGGAAGAGGTCAATATCGCGGGCATGAGCATTCCAAAGGGCGAGATGGTCTTTGCCTGGCTGGCAGCTGCCAACCGGGACGCCGAGCAGTTCGCGGAGCCGGAGCGCTTTGATATTCTACGAACGCCAAACCGGCATGTCGCCTTTGGGCATGGCATTCATTTCTGTATCGGCGCGCCCCTTTCGCGCATGGAGGCAGCGGTTGCCCTGCCGATGATTTTCGAGCAACTGCCCAATCTGCATGTTGCACGCGATAAGTCACTGGAGCTGTTCGAGGGACGTTTTCTGTTTGGCTTCAAGCACCTGCCAATCGAGTTTGACCCGGTGGCATAATAGTAGTGATAAGATAATCTATGGAGAGAACATAGCTTGATGAAAATATATCACTACCCACGCTACAGACCGATCCTCTTTGCATTCATCGGTATGTGTCTGTTGCTATTTGCTTCCGGCTGTCAGAATGCGACGAGCGCAGCAGCGGCACAACAGAAGCCGCCCACGCCTACACCTACAACGGCTCCCTGGGCGCTACCACCGCAGCCGACATCTATTCTGCCCTACATAACACCAACGCCGGATCAGGCGGCTTCAGCAGATGCAGCCAGTACGCGGCGTCCCGTGCTGGCATTCTATTATACATGGTACAGCCTCTCAACATGGTCGTCGCGTACAATGTCGGACCTGCCGACGAAGCGTTACAATTCTAATGACACCGCCACGATCAATCGGCAACTGCAAGAGGCGGCGACGGCTGGCATCACCGGCTTCATCAGTTCGTGGTGGGGCGCGGGCGACCAGACAGACCAGAATTTCGCAAAGCTATTGACGCTTTCCACGACGCTAGAAAATACACAGCATACGCACTTCGCTTCATCGATCTATTTTGAGAGCGACGCGCCCGCTTTGCAGGGAACGAATAGGATAGAGAGCAACCTGCGCTACGTGCTATCACATTATGGAAACAACGCGCACTTCTTCCACTGGCAGGGCAAGCCGGTGCTCTTCTTCTGGGACCCGCTGGGCAACGGGCGCACGCTGGCACAATGGGCCATCATTCGCCAGCAGATCGATCCTAAACACCAGACGATCTGGTCGGCGGAGGGCGTCGATACCAATCTGCTCAGCGTCTTTGACGGCATCCACCTCTTCAGCGCCGCCTATTGGGGCATTCAACATAAAAATATCAATGCCGTTGACCAGGGCTTTCGCGCAAAGATTAACAGCTATAACCAGGCGCACAATACGCATAAAATCTGGGCCGCTGGCGTCCTGCCTGGCTACGACGATACACGCGTGCCTGGACGCAAGGGAACATACGTCATCCCTCGCAACAACGGCGCGACCTACCGCGAGAGCTGGGGAGGAGCGATTAGCAGCTCACCCGATTGGATCACAATTACCACGTTCAACGAGTGGTTCGAAGGTGCGATGATCGAACCAGGCATCCACTATCACGATCTGTACCTTAATATTACGCAGCAGTATACGAAGCAGTGGCGCAAATAGAAACGTGCACGCCTATTCACTCACATCAGTAGGGATGGAGCTTGCCTCCATCCGGTTGCCCATTACGTGGTCCTCGGGCCGGATGGAGGCAAGCCCCATCCCTACTGATGAGTTAGCAAAGATCGGAGTATTTCTATGGCTGGAACAATCGAACGTCGACTGAGCGAACTTGGCTACACGCTGCCAGATGTGCCGCCTTCGGCGGGCAACTACGTCCCATACGTCATCACTGGTAACCTCCTCTACACCGCCGGTCAGTCGGCGCGCGGGGCTGATGGGAAATGGCTTCGTGGAAAGGTTGGCGCGGATGTCAGTCTGGAGGAGGCATACGAACACGCCCGCCTCACTGGTCTGCAATTGCTAGCGACCATACGCGCGGGCGCGGGCGACCTCGACCGGGTGAAGCGTATCGTCAAGGTGTTCGGCATGGTCAACGCGACGCCTGACTTCACAAGCTTCCCCCAGGTTATCAATGGTTGTTCCGATCTCCTGGTGCAGGTCTTCGGCGATGCAGGCAGACACGCTCGCTCGGCGGTCGGCATGGGCGGTCTGCCGGAAGGCATAACGGTCGAGATCGAGGCTATCGTGGAGCTTGAGCACTCACCACTCTATTAGAAGAACTGATTAGCTCCCCCTATTTTTCACTCGCTTAACATCCATTTAACATTCCCATAACATACAGCCGATAGTATTAAGTATGTAAAATAATGTTCACGAAACATATCCATCAGGAATGGAGCAGACCTACTATGACAGTAGATGAGAATATTAGCAGCCCGCTTTCGCATAGCGAGCGGGCAAAAGCAATATTAGCAGAACTTGACGATAGCAAAATTTCTGGCTTTCATTGGAAGGCCATGATTACCTCTGGCATGGGCTTCTTCACCGACGCCTACGACCTCTTCATCATCGGCGTTGTGCTGGCGATTTTAACGCCGCTCTGGCACCTTAACGCGTTCGAAACGGGCCTGATCGGGAGCACCTCGCTGCTGGCCGCCGCGCTCGGCTCGATCGTGTTTGGTCGCCTGGCGGATTTCGTCGGACGCCGTTCCATCTATGGATTTACATTGATCGTGCTGGCGGTCGGCGCGCTCGCATCGGCACTTTCGCCGAGCATTATCTGGCTGCTCGTCTTCCGTTTCATCCTGGGACTGGGCATCGGCGGTGACTATCCGCTGAGCGCTACCTTGATGAGCGAATACGCGAATCGGCGCGACCGGGGCAAGCTGATTACGATGGTCTTCTCGATGCAGGGACTCGGTCTGGTGCTTGGACCGCTGGTGGCCCTCATCCTGCTGGCGTCGGGACTCGACAGAGACCTTATATGGCGCATTATGCTCGCGCTGGGAGCGGTTCCGGCGCTGGCAACCTTCTACCTGCGACGGCAGATCGCTGAGACGCCACGCTTCGCCCTGTCGATGCAGGGAGATACAGCCGGTGCGGCACAGACCGTCAACAAAGTCACCAATAATACAAAAAGCGCTCAAGTGGTTCCCGCGCAGGTCAAACAACCCGCGCAGGCCAGGCCGCGCCAGAAATCCTGGCTCTACCTGCTGCGCAGAGCGCCCTACCTGCGTTGGCTGATCGGTACCGCTGGTGCCTGGTTCCTGCTTGACATTGCTTACTACGGCACCACCATCTCCAGTCCTCTAGTGCTCAAGTCGCTGAACCCGCACAGCAACCTGACCACCAACATGCTCTATACGCTCATCATCTTCGTCGTCGCGGCGGTGCCCGGCTACATCGTTGCCGCCCTCACCATCGACCGGCTGGGACGCAAATGGATTCAGTGTGTCGGCTTCGGTATGATGCTCGTCACCTACGGCCTGCTCGCCGTCGCACCGGCCCTGACCGCCATCACGCTCCCCTTCCTGCTCGTCTACGGCCTGAGCTACTTCTTCACAGAATTCGGCCCCAACGTGACGACCTTTGTCTACCCGGCGGAGATCTTCCCCGTGATGGTGCGCACCACCGCGCACGGCATAGCGGCGGCCCTGGGCAAGATTGGTGCCTTCATCGGTGCCTTCGCCTTCCCCTACCTGCTCGCTACCTATCACCTGCCCGGCGCGATGACCGTCGCGGCGGTCGTCTCGCTGCTCGGACTGATCCTGACGCTCATAACGCTGCCCGAACCCAACCAGCAGTCCCTGGAAGAGATCTCCGGCGAGCATACGGTAATGAAGGAGCGGGAGACGAGCGTGGTGGCCTGATCAAAATGGTTATTGTCCACCACGCCATAAATAAACAGCATAAACAGCGCGTGCCACCGCCGGAGGAAGCCACCGGAGCGGTGGCACGGCCTGTTTCAGCACCGATGTATGGTCATAGACGCCATGTTGCTTCTGAATCAGGCCATCACGTAGCGTAAAATAGCTCTTGCCAGCAACCTGAAATGGGCGGGCAAGCAGGGCGCGTGGTCCCCGTCCCCGCGCAATCCACGAGACGACGACCTGCCCATCATCGCCGGACGCCTGCTCTACGGGCGTATAGGTGATCGGCGTGCTGCGAAAACGCCAACGGAACCAGCGCTCGATTGCCGCGCGCCCCTCGCGAGGACGATCCATGCCCGAATCTAAAAGCTCCGCTTCGTCCATATAGAGGGAAACAATAGTCGCGACATCGTGCGCGTTGAAGGCTGTAATCCATTTATCGATAATTGGATGAAGGGGAGTCTGCATGACTATCCTTTCTTGCCGTCATCGTTTATAATGATGAGTTATAGCGGCGGGGTAAACCCTTTGTCGTATAATATATACGATTATACAACCGAGCATCTGGGGAAAATGCTGCGCACTGCGTTGTGGGAATCCTATCCAGGTGCCTGTTTCTTCCCGACACGATGCGCTATATCGGAGGAACTATTGAGTTTTCAAAGCGATCTCTTCATCGACGGTGCCACCTTTCACGATGATGTTAACTACCTCGAACGACTCTGGCGGCGCGTTCCTGTCGATAACACCGATCTGCCGGTGATCGACATAGGAGATAGGGAAGCGGACCCGCTGGTCTTTGTGCCCATCCTCGAACACCTCGAATTCGTCTATGCGCGCCAGGTACGCAGCCTGAGCCGATCGCGCCGCGTGATACTCTATCGGCGTCAGGAGGTACGCAACCGAGCGGTCGGGCTGGTAGAACGGGCTGAAGAGCTACGGCGGGTGCTCGATAGCCTGGGATTGGAGCGGGCCGACCTGCTGGGGCATGGCGATGCCGCGATGGTCCTCTTCGAATTCGCCCTACGCTACCCGGAGCGCTGCCGTTCCCTCATCATTATTGCCCAGGGAGCCGACTACCAGATCGCGCCGCACCCATTCATCTGGCTGCTGCACGATCTTTTTCTGCGCCTGCCCGTCGAACACGTCCTGCCCGCCTGGTTCCTGCGCCGCATTGTCATCAACTATATTGTCGCGCACGACGATGGGAACAGCAGCGCGCCCGCCCTGCCACGCGAGCTCATCGAAGAGCAGTTTGCGAAGATTCGGCAATGGCCCTTTATCTACAAATATGCGGTGTTGCCCATCATCCACTACTTCGACATTCGAGCACGCGTCAAGGAACTCACCATGCCCATCTTGCTCGTCAACCGCGCGGACGATACACTCTCGCCAGAGAGCAAGACGAGCTGGCTAGCCGAGCAGTTACCCAAATGCGCGGGCTATTCCGTCATTCCTGGTAGAGAGCGTTTCTTTATGTACTCGCGTGCTGAAGCGGTGACGCCCTTGCTGGAAGCATTTTTGCAGGGGGAAAGCGTCCGGCATGGACCGATACAGCAATCGACGAAATAGGAGATTTTAATGAGTGAAGCAGGGCCGCGCCCACCGCGCAGAGTCGCAATCACAGGTCTAGGAGTTGTTGCCCCGAACGGGATT
The DNA here is from genome assembly GCA_030854195.1 of Chloroflexota bacterium. Classification (GTDB taxonomy): domain Bacteria; phylum Chloroflexota; class Ktedonobacteria; order Ktedonobacterales; family Ktedonobacteraceae; genus JACDAE01. The sequence continues at coordinate 4,634 of JALYTQ010000060.1, read as the reverse complement.
GGGAAAGAGGCTTTCTGGCACGCCTGCATCTCTGGGCTTTCTGGCATACGCTCGATCACCCGCTTCGATGCCAGCGTCCTCCCATCGCGCATAGCTGGCGAGGTAACAGGCTTTGCGCCCGCGCAGCTCGGTTTGACGCCGGACGAGTATCAGCATGTGGATCGTGGCACGCAGTTCGCTATTGCCGCCGCCAATCTAGCAATGTTAGACGCGGGTCTGGCCGATCCCTTGAGCGAAGAGGAGCGCGAGCGCACAGGCGTCTACATAGGGGCAGCAATGGCCTACGTGGAGGAGGGCGAACGCATGTGGCGCGAACTCACCGACAACGGGACGCAGCAGCTCGCTCCCCTCGACAACGCTACGATCTCCGCCAGCCTGCTGATGCCGCACGCCAGCGCCGCCTGCATCGCCGCGCACCATCACCTGCACGGTCCCAGCATGGTCATCGCAACGGGCTGTTCGGCAGGCGCTGATGCGATCGGGCAGGCGTACTGGGCCATTCAGGAGGAGCGCGTCGACCGCATGCTAGCTGGCGGAACCGACTCCGCCATCAGTCCGATCGGGCTGGATGTCTTCTGCGTCATGGGGGCGCTCAGCACGCGCTTCAACGAGGAGCCACAGCGCGCCTCGCGTCCCTACGATGGCCTGCGCGATGGCTTCGTCATGGCCGAGGGCGCGGCGGTCCTGCTGTTGGAAGATCTCGATCTGGCGCGGGCGCGTGGCGCGCATATCTATGCCGAGATTATCGCGTTTACCTCGAACAGCAGCGCGCACCACATGACGGCCCTGCCCCCGAGTGGCGCTCCCTTGCAGCAGCTTCTGCGCCAGGCAATGCTGGAGGCTGACATCGAACAGCAGCAACTGGACTACATCAACTCGCATGGTAGCTCAACGCCGCCCAATGAGCTCGCGGAGACTGCGGCCTACAAGGCGGTCTTCGGCGACTACGCCTACCAGATTCCCATCAGCGCGACCAAATCGATGATCGGCCATACCCAGGGCGCGGCCAGCGCCATCGAAGCAGCGGTCACCGCGCTCGCCCTCGATCAGCAGATCATTCCACCCACGCTCAACCAGGAACAGAGCGACCCTGCTTGCGATCTCGATTACGTCCCAGAACGCGCGCGTCCGACTCGCATCGACGTTGCGCTGACACATTCAAGCGGTTTTGGAGGCGTCAACAGCGCGCTTATTTTTGCGCGATCTGACTGGACACAACAGCATGGTAGATGAGAACAAGCGCCGCGCCGTCATTACAGGCATCGGAGTGGTAGCGCCCAACGGCATCGGCAAAGAGGCATTCTGGCGGGCAACACATCAGGGCACCTCCGGCATCAAGCTCGTGCGCAACGATAACGTATCCGACGCGACGTGGGCCGCTGGCTCCATTCCTAACTTCGTGGCCGAGGAGTACGCCGAGCGCAAGCTGCTGAATCGCACCGACCGCATGACGCACTTCGCCTTCGCGGCCATGCAGGAAGCACTCGCCGATGCGCGGCTGGACATCGAGCAGGAGCAGCCGCAGCGTGTAGGCGCAGTCATCGCCAATTCTCTGGGCGGCATCGATTATGTCATGAGGCAGCTCCAGACGCTCTACACAAAGGGGCCGCGCTTCGTGAGCGCCTATACAGCGATTGCCTGGCTTAGCGTCGCCAACGTAGGGCAGGCCGCCATTCGCTACAATATCCAGGGCTACTGCAAAACGCCCATCAACGATGCCGTGAGCGGATTGGACGCAATGGGCATGGCCGCCAGCGCGCTGCGACGCGGGGCCGCCGATATCATTCTTACGGGAGGCTGCGAGGCGTTTCTGCATCCCCTGATTCTGCAAGCCCTCTCGTACCAGGGCCAGTGCGCCACGACGAGCGACCTCAACGCCTATCGTCCTTTCGATAAGCGCGCGGCTGGACTATTGCTGGCGGAGGGCGCGTCGATCTGTATTCTGGAGGACTACGAGCACGCGCTACGACGCAACGCGCCCATCTACGGCGAGGTGCTCGGCTACGGCCAGACCAGCGATGCCGACGGGCTGCGCATCCCCTCGGAGAGCGGCAAGTACTACGCCCGCGCCATGCAGATTGCTATGCGCGAGGGCAATGTGCGGCCCGAAGATATCGCTTATGTGCAACTGGATGGGCGCGCCAATCCCTCCTCGGACCGGGGCGAGGCGGCGGCGCTGCGCGTGGCGTTGGGAAACGATCTGGCGCGCATTCCGCTAAGCGTGCCGCGCACCACGATCGGTCATGCCTACGCCGCCGCCGGTGCCATCGACACCGCGACGGCGCTCCTGGCGCTCAAGCACGGCTGCATCCCGCCAACGATCAACTGCGAGGAGCCCGATCCCAGCTACGACGATCTGGACCTGGTGCGCGACCGGGCAAGGGCGATGGACAAGCGCCGCGTCGTGCTCATCGGCGCTCGCGGCATCGGCGGTGCGAATACGGTGCTGGCACTCAAAAAAGGGGTATGAGGGACATGATAAATCCGGACGCGCTGATGCTGGTCCCTACCCCCGGATTATCTCCTCGAAAACATACCGATGCACAGCCGGATAGGGTTGCGGTGGTGATTGTAGGAGCAGGACCGGTGGGGCTCGCGGCAGCAAATCTGCTGGGAATGGCGGGTATCGAAACGCTAGTGATCGAGCGCAATGCAGGGGTTTACGAATTTCCCAGGGCAATCGCGCTCGATGATGAGGGGTTGCGCATCTGCCAGTCGCTCTTTCAGTATCCTCAAACGGATCGATGGAAAGGAAAAAAACGAGATGGCTTGCCATCTTTCGTCACGCAACCCGATACGCCTCATTCTAACACAACAAATCCAAACACATCAAGCTATTCTGCGCAGGCGGATGAAATGCTCGCACATGTGCGCCTTGACGTAAAAGCGCATTATGTTACGGAAGGACGTTTCCTTGCGCGAGCAGAGCCAACCGGGCGTAGAAACGGCTTCCCGCTTATTTCCACATTTCACCAGCCGACCTTTGAGCGCATCCTGCTGCGCGGGCTTGAGCGCTTCCCTTGCGTTCAAGTCCTCTTCCAGCATGAGATGCTGGCGTTCAAGCAGGACAACGAGCGGGTTTGTATCACCGTCCGTACGCCTGATGGCTCGGTAACGGAGGTACAGTGCGCTTATCTGCTGGCCTGCGATGGCGGGAAGAGCGGAATACGGCGCGCACTTGACATCGTCATGCGACCGCCACTCCTGCGCACGGTCGATCGCGTCCGCACGGTTGGCATGGGACAGCGCTGGCTAGTGGTCGATTGCGAAGGCGCTAGCGAGCCATCCGACACCATTCTCTTCTTCTGCAATCCAGGCCGTCCGGCGGTGAGTGTACCGGGGCCGGGCAGGCAGCGACGCTGGGAGTTTATGCTCCTGCCGGGCGAGCACGAAGAGGATCTGCTCCGAGAGGAGACAGTGCTCAAGCTGATCCGACAGGCAAGACGGAGCATGCCGCGTGGGTACTATAGCGGGCGACCCATGCCCGAGCTCCGCATTGTGCGCCAGACGATCTACACCTTTCACGCGCTCGTCGCCTCCCAATTCTCGCGGGGCCGCGTCTTCCTCATGGGTGACGCCGCCCACCTCATGCCGCCCTTCGGGGGACAGGGCATGAACGCCGGTCTGCGCGACGCCCACAACCTGTGCTGGAAACTACAACTGGTCTTACAAGGAAAGGCGCATCCCTCGCTGCTTGCAAGCTACCAGGTAGAGCGACGACCCCACGTCGAGCAGATGGTCGTTTTCTCCTGGCTGCTCGGCCAGATCATCATGCCCACACGGCGAAGCATCGCCTTCCTGCGCAACCTCTTCTTCCAGGCAGTGAACAGCATAGCGCCTGTGCGAGGCGCGCTCAAAGAGATGCGCGTCAAGCCCCAGCCACGCTACTCCCATGGCTTGTTACTTCCTGGAAAGGGAACAGCCAGCAAGCTGGCAGGCACGCTGCTCCCCCAGCCACACGTTTTGACGCGAACCGGAGAGCGCGTGCTGCTAGACGACGTGCTAGGAGACGGTTTTGCCCTGCTGAGATTATGTGAAGATCCAGCAGTGACATTCCAGAGAATAGAACACGAGATATGGAGCAGGCTGGGCGTACAGTTCGTCTGCGTGCAACCTACTGGGACGCTTGAATGTAGAGAAGCTAACAACTGCATATGCATTGTAGACAGTGAACAGCAAATCGGCGCTTTTCTAGGAGATGAGCGCGATCTGTATGTGTTAGTAAGGCCGGATAGGTATATTATGGGTGTGTTTCGGGTGGGGGAGACCGATGCTTTTGCAAGAGCATTGCAGAAAACCATGAGTTTTGAGGTATTCCTGGATCTTCATTCATAACTTGCTCAACTCTTTCCTGCATGAAATCCAGGTCTGATAAAGAAACGCTATAATTCTTTCTTTCGAAGTGATACAAATTTCAATCCAATGGTTATAATAAGGTCACTGAGACCTTTAAAGATGTCTTTAACAATCGTGATTAGGCATTATATGTAGCAACATATGAGGATGAAAATATGGATGACTATCAACTAGAAGAGATTCTATTAGACGACCTTGAATCAGACAGAGTAGAGCGCAAAGCATCAAATAACCCGAGGCAATTTATTCCAGGTGCCTACATACAGTTTCTTCGCATC
>JALYTQ010000303.1 GCA_030854195.1 Chloroflexota bacterium | reverse complement strand
CTCCCACCAGAGATAGATCAGTCCGACGGCCAGGAACGAGAGCGCCGCCGATGGTGCCTCCGCCTGCAGCGTTTGCGACTGTGCCAGGTACAGCGGATCGACGATCAGCAACAGCAGTGCCGCGAGTGCGCCCACGCGTCCACCCAGCGCCTTGCCCAGCAGAAACGCGCCCGCCAGTCCGGTCAATGAGACCAGCGCGATGCCCAGGCGCGCCGCCCACAGGCTCTGTCCGAAGAGAATATAGAGAGGATAAACGGATAGCAGAAAGAAGGGCGGTTGTGAGTAGAACGTCTGCTGGTACAATCCGTGGCCCGCGCTCAGTGCGCGCAGCGATTGCCAGTAGACCCCCTCGTCGTAGCTGTCGCGGTCGAACGGCAGGCCCAACTGATGCAATCGCATCCATATACCGACGCCCAGTAGCACCAGCGCGCTCAGCCCGAACAGTATATTTTGCCAGCCGAGCAGGTTCCGAGAGCCCGCGCCATCGGCCTTCATAGTATTTTCTACGGATGTGCTTGTCGCCATACTCTATTTCTCTTCTTACTTCTATCAAACGGTACCATTGTCGCGTTCCACAATAGCAGAATTGCCCAAAATGTTCAAGCGCGCCATTCTGTTTTCTTAAGAGCGACTCGTTCGTTGTATACAGTGAATAGAACGCACTATAAAGCGTCACCTGGCATGTCGCCTTATTTTCAGGGACAGCAGGCGCGCAGTTGCTGAAAGGCTTTTTTACGAATTATGCATACACCAGTACTTTGGAGACGACCAGATCTGAAATTTCCACAACCTTGCGATACAATCTTTTTCGATGTCGATGGTATCCTTATCAACACGCTCGACTCCTTCCACGCGACGGATATAGCTGTAGCGGCATACGTTACCGGCACCTTGAACGGCCTGAATTGGGGCCAGAACGAGGGCAAGGCGCTACTCACTTTTCAGGATGTAGACGCGTTCAAGCAGGCCGGTGGCTACAATAACGATTGGGATATGTGCTACCTGCTTGCCACCCTCTCGACCGCCCGCTTGCGCAAATGGAAGGGGACGCTGCTCGCGGAGCGCAGTAGCGCTGCCTGGTCCATACTTGCGCGCACCGCCAATCTACAAGGACACGGAGGATTGGAATGGGTTGAAAAGACCTTTCCGGCCAGCGCGCGCCCTGATTACAACCTGATTGGCGATCTCTATCATGAGTACTACTGGGGCGCTGCCGAGTTCAGGAAGCGCTTCGGACGCGAACCTACCTATTTGCCTGACGCTGAAGGGCTTGTGCGGCACGAGCAAATGCTCTACGCGCCTGACTTCCCCACCAGAGTACGCGCAGCAGGCATAAAGCACATGGGCATGATTACAGGCCGCGTCGGACCCGAGGTCGATAGCGCCCTGGAACGCATGGAGGCGTACAGTGGTGAGCGCTGGTGGGAGGTCGTAATTCCCGCCGATCTCTGTCCCAAGCCCGATCCCCGCGCCCTGCATATGGCTATAGATGCCGTTGGCGCGCGCGGCGGCATCTATATCGGCGATACCGCTGACGACTACGATCTCGTCAGAAACTATCGCGCGAGCAAATCGCCCACCGGACCCGACATCCTGGCAGCCATGCGCGTACCCGCCGTAGAGGTCGAGCTGTACAAAGAGCGCGGTGCCGACTTCATCGTCAGCTCCGTCGAAGACCTGCTCGCCTGCTTACCTCAGAATGTAAATTGAGCGTTTGATGGTGTAGTTTTTGACAATCCTCTTATCTAATATTAAAGAGGATTCAGGGCCGCACGCGGGAACAAAAAAGGGGTTGTAACTCAAAGAGCTTACAACCCCTTCAATGCCGATGTCATGCTGTCGTATTACTTCATTGCGTTTGCAGAAATGGCTGTTTCCTGCCCCAAACTTACAGTAGATGTGGACGCTGAAATCTTCGTATCCCAGGCGATCCTGTAGGAGTACATCCAGTCAGATGCCCTGGGGTTGGCAAAGAGCTTAAGGAAGATGGGTGTAGTCAGATCGCGAAACCACTGCTTCATAGGCTCTAACACGTATTTTCCAGAGTCGCCACGTTCTCCCACATCAAACATTTTGCGGGTGCGGTCGCGTCGCAGAAGCTCATAGGTCGCAAATGCCTGCTCCAGATCGGGAATATCGCGCAGGCATATGGCCAGTACCTCTGCATCTTCTAGCGCCATCGATGCGCCCTGACCCGAGCTGGGCGAGATGCCATGAGCCGCGTCACCAAGCAGCGCGATCCGCCCGTTATGCCAGCTTGTTGGCTGTGTGGTCAGCACATAGGATGGAAAGTAGGGGAAGATCTCATCCGCCTTCTCAATCATCTCTCGAATGAGAGGTTGATCATCGCGGTACAGATTCAGCAAATCCCGCCTTCGCTCCTGATCAGTCATCCCATTGAACGCTCCTCTAGCGGGCTCTTGCTGCAACAGCCAATTGACAAACCAGTAAATGTAGCCGCCTGGATCAACATGATAGCCGAAAAAGGCTCGTTTACAGAATATGAAGTTGATTGTTTCTGGTTTCATGGACACCTTGACGCTTGCGGTATAACCACCGCTATTCATCAGTCCAGTATAGGTCGCACCTGGGTAGTAGGGGTCGATGACCTGACGTATAGACGAATGGATGCCATCACAACCAATGAGCAGATCGCCGCTAGCGCTGGTACCATCATAGAAAGTAGCTATAACGCTACCCTGGCTAGTTGTCTCGATATTCTGCACCTTCTTGCCATAAACTATCTTGATGCCTTGTCGCCTGGCTTCATCTGAGATAATTTCACCTAGCGGCACGCGTTTGATAAAAACGCTTTTAAGTCCATTACCAGAGAGAACGCCACTGCCCAGATGTTTGCCTTTTCCATTGAACATCGACCACCTGGTTACAGGTGAGCCAGCCGCGAAGGTAGCGTCTGCAAGTCCGAGTTCTTGCAGTACAGACATGCCATTGCATGAAAGGCTTAAAGAGTAACCCTCGGGTGTCTCACGCGCTTCATAAATTTCCGACTCAATGCCTGCACGCTTCAAGAATAGCGCCAGTGTGGGACCGCCTATTCCGCATCCAATAATCAAGGCTTTTTTCGTCTTGTTCTGCATTGTAAACCCTCTCTTATCTATTACACGCTACATATCTTTACTCTAATGGATCATCTATTCGCTCATGTTCTTCTATTTGTTCTCCTAGAAGCGCGAGGTCTGGATGAGTAATTTTCCAGACGCGTTTTTCATTTCTCATCTCTGTCAGCGCCCCATTGTTGATCTCCCGGATGAGCTGTTGTATGAAGGAGAGCCGAGCTTCGAGCAGGGTAAGGCCATATGAATCCTCGACAAGAAAAAGGCGATCTACGCCGAGCTGACGGCCCCGCTCAATAGTAGAGCGCGTGTTAGTGATCTGTTCTTGAAGGTGGCGCGTATGCTCTTCGAGCAGCGTCGCCACCTCTGCTGGTGAAAGATGGCCAAGAAAAGCCAGCCCGGCTGCAAACTGCGTATATTCTGTCGCTGGTTGACGGAGCAGGGCGCGCAGCCAATCCGTTAACTCGGCTCCCCCTGCTTCGGTTGTCATATAGACGGTGCGTTCGGGATAGCGGCCCTCGCGCTGTGTCTCCATTGGCACAATCAATCCTTCTCGCTGTAACGCCTCAATCACCTGGTAAAGAGAGCTCTGATTCAATCTGATGACTGCGGAAAGTTCTCGCTGACGCATTACCGCTGATATCTCGTAGGGATGCATAGGTCGCTCGCTCAGCAGCGATAGAACCGCCAATGCTAACAGGTTGGATATCTTACGCTTTGCCATGTTTTTACGCCCTCGCCGTACTATTCTTCTATGAACTAGTTCATAGAAGAATAGTACGGCGAAAACTCCTTATTGTCAAGGGGTTTGGGTAGCAATTGACATGTCCTGGCATATCTCATATGATTGTGCCACGGTAGAATCAAAACGCGATTGGAAGCATGCATCATGAGAACACAATCGACAGACACCAGCCCTGAAGCCGAGCGCGTACTGATCGGCCTGATCCGCAAGGCATCGGTGGCGAAGCGGTTCAAATCAGTCCAGTCCTTGACGACATTTGCCGCAACGTTAAACCTGCAAAATATTAAGCAGCAACATCCTGATGCCAGTAAAGAAGAAGTAGGCACACTTTTTGTTGCCGACCATCATAGTCATACTCTGGCTGATCGTTTGCATCTGGCAACACAGCACAAAACGACGGAGATGTCCCTTGACCTGCTAAATGCCATAGTACCAATGGTAGAGTTTTTTACAGGGTCAGAAATTGCCTATTACATGCAAGGGACCGTCGCAAACTCGCTCTACGGCCTGCAACGGGCCGCTTTTGATGTACATTTTGTCGCCGACTTATGTATAGAACATATAGATGCCTTGTTGAAGCAACTTGCGTCGGTTTACGCCATCGACGAACAGATGATTCGAGAAGCAATCGGTACGCGAACGGCTTTCGATATGATTCATATAGCTTCTCTGGTGAAAGTTCGCGTCTCGCTTATGCAAAATAACGACTATCAACAGGCTATACTTCAAAGGCTTCAGAAGCACGTATTGCTTGAAGATGGTTTTACTGTAGATGTAGCTTCGCCCGAAGATGTTATTCTGACACAACTTATGGAGTACCGGGCAAACAGAGAAGTTGCTGACGATCAGTGGAATGAAATTTTAGGTGTACTCAAGGTGCAAGCCGATAACCTCGATTTTGCTTATCTGAACCATTGGGCGAGTGAATTAAGCTTATCCGATCTTTTGAAAAGAGGCTATGCGGACGCGGGTCTATTAGCATAAAGGTTCGCCAATAATATTTGGACGCAGTAGTAAAATGGGTAGTGGAGGGGATGACAGTGGAAAAGAATACAAACGACGTTATAGCCGTACTGCTGCCTTTAATAGAGGCGCTAGAAGACCTCGCGATAGATTATTATCTGGGTGGCTCTGTCGTAAGCTCAGCTTACGGCGTTTCGCGTCCGACGCAAGATGTTGATGTCGTCGCGGACATACATATCAAGCATGTGAACTCGCTCGTCAGGCGACTCCAGGCCGAGTACTACATCGACGCTGACATGATTAGAGATGCCATTCGCCACCGTTCCTCGTTCAACATCATTTACCTCGATTCGATGTTCAAGATCGATGTCTTCTTGCCCAAAACTCGCCAGTATGCCCAACAGGAGCGTCTGCGCGCGCGCAAAGAAGTCATTGCCGAGGGCGTTCGCCCTTTCTATCTCTCCTCGCCTGAAGATATCATCCTTAACAAGCTCGAATGGTACAAGATAGGCGGTGAGACCTCCACGCGTCAGTGGAACGATCTCATCGGCGTCATCAAGCGCCAACATGCAACGCTCGACCTGCCCTATCTGCATCTATGGGCGCGTGAGCTGAATGTCGCGGACCTGCTTGCACGCGCCCTGCGCGAGGGTGGACTTGAGTAAGCTAAGAGGAAAGCCAATGACAGAACATACTTTATCTACCCAGGCTATGCGTGAAACTATCAATGCGCTTCAAGGAAAGATACAGGCTCTTCAGGAACTTCTTGAAATCTTACATGATGATGAACTCATGGCCTCTTTTCGCCAGGGTGTGCAAGACATCGAAAAGGGTAGGGTAACGCCCTGGGAAGAGGTTAAAAAAGAGCTTGGATTGGATGTATCTCTTCAGTAGGGATGGGCCTTGCGTCCATCCGGCCCAACGAGCACGATCAGCCTCGGGGGCCGCGTGGTGGGGAAGCGGATGGACGCAAGGCCCATCCCTACTGAGTGTCGGTCCCCGTGCCGGATGGACGCAAGG
>JALYTQ010000302.1 GCA_030854195.1 Chloroflexota bacterium | reverse complement strand
ACCCACATCTGCACCGCTGGCTCGATATGGCGCGACAAAAAATCAAGTTCCAGGGATTGCCTGCCCGTATTTGCTGGGTCGGGCTTGGCGAACGGGCGCGACTCGGCCTGGCGTTCAATGAAATGGTCGCATCCGGCGAATTAAGCGCGCCAATAGTGATTGGCCGCGACCATCTCGACTCCGGCTCTGTAGCCAGCCCCAACCGCGAAACCGAAGCTATGAAGGACGGCTCCGACGCGGTATCCGACTGGCCGCTGCTCAATGCCTTGCTCAACACCGCTTCGGGGGCAACCTGGGTAAGCCTGCATCACGGCGGCGGCGTCGGCATGGGATATTCGCAGCATGCAGGCATGGTTATCGTAGCTGACGGCACGAAGGAAGCGGCAAAACGCCTGGAGCGCGTGCTCACCAACGATCCGGCAACCGGCGTCATGCGCCATGCTGACGCTGGCTACGAAGAAGCAATTGAGTGCGCCAGGGAAAAGGGATTAAATTTGCCGATGGTGTTTTAGTGAAGATGATATCCACCTCGCAGGGGCAGGCGAGAGCAACGTTCTTCCTGCACGATCAGGCCAGGTATTGTTCGTCGCTGACCTGTTCCAGCCAATCGACAGTCTTGCCATCGAGACGTTCCTGAATGGCGATGTGCGTCATAGCGGTGGTTGGCGCGGCACCATGCCAATGTTTCTCTCCCGGCGGGAACCAGATCACGTCCCCTGGTCGAATGTCCTCGATGGGGCCACCCCAGCGTTGGACCCGGCCAGAGCCAGCCGTCACAATCAAGGTCTGGCCCAGCGGGTGGGTATGCCAGGCGGTCCGAGCGCCAGGCTCGAAGGTGACACTGGCACCAACCACGCGGGCTGGATCGGGTGCCTCGAAGAGAGGATCAATGCGGACTGTGCCAGTAAAATACTCGGACGGTCCTTTGCCGGACGGTTGTGAGCCACTTCTTTTAATATCCATGTTCTCAATTCCTTCACTAGTGCGAATGAGCTTATAAAGCGCGCCTCTATCACACGATTATGTCATATTGTGGTTAAGTGCATCCAATCATTGGGACGGAAAAGGCTTGCCACAATAGCAGAAAAAGCGCATACTAGACAAGTTGACTAACCTGTTCGGCTACGATACGTATAAAATAAAGAACAAAAGACAAAAATCAGCCATTCTACGCGTATTATATAAAAAGGAGCCGCTAGTGGACGAACTCTCGCCTCAATACGACGGCACACCCATTATCAGCACGAGCCGCTTGACCAAAGCTTTTGGCAAACTGGTAGCGGTCAACGACCTGGAACTGCAGGTTATGCGCGGCGATGTCTTCGGTTTTCTCGGCCCTAACGGCTCAGGCAAGACCACGACTATTCGCATGCTGCTCGGCCTGATCCGGCCCACGGCGGGACGCGCGGTCCTATTTGGCATGGACAACGCCGATCAGCTCCCGGCCATCCTGCGCCGCATTGGAGCAATCGTAGAGACGCCCGTCTTTTATCCTTACCTCTCAGGACTGGACAACCTGCGCGTCGTTGCGGCGAGCTCCGATATGGCAGCAGGCAAGGCAAACGATCGTCGCCTCGCCGAGGTGCTCGACATCGTTGAGCTGCGGACCTACGAGAACCTGGCCTATCGCAAATATTCGCTGGGCATGAAACAGCGCCTGGGGATTGCCGCCGCCCTGCTCACCGATCCAGAACTGGTGATGCTCGACGAGCCAACCAACGGACTCGATCCAGCGGGCGTCATCGAGATTCGCCGCCTGATCCAGCGCCTCTCCGCGCTGGGCAAGACCATCTTCCTCTCCAGCCACGTCCTTTACGAGGTCCAGCAGGTCTGCAATCGCGTAGCCATTCTCAAGAAGGGCAACCTGCTCAAGCAGGGTAACGTCACGGAGCTCCTCGCCGCCTCGCAGCAGGTCGAGGTGCGCATGAACCGCGACGATGAGACCCACTACGCCCTGCACCTTATTCAACAGATACAGGGAAATGGTGCCGCTTGGATCACCGGCGCGCATATCGAGCAGAATAAAAAGGGCCAGGGCGTCCTTATCCTCGACGCGCCCGTCGAACGTTCAGCGGAGATCAACGCGTTACTCGCGCGGCAGAGCCTGTTCGCCGCCGAAATTCATCCGCGCGCTGGCAGTCTGGAGGATCTCTATCTTGAAGTAACCGCGCAAGGAGTTCAGCCAGGAAACGCTATGGGCATGGAGGCGTTGGCGAGTGCGCCGGGTTCGCCTGCACAGATGCCCGGCAGCGGAAAGTGAGGATTCGATGAGCAGCATTCCAAAGTCGCCTGCACGGCAGGTCATGCCAGCTCCCCGACGCCAGGAGAGCGTCATTTTAGGCAATCAGAGCTATTTCAGTGTGCTTCTACGCCTGATTAGCGTGGAGCTTTACAAGATACGCCGCCGCCTGATGTCCAAAATATTGAGCATTGTAGCTATCGTTATCATGGTGGTCTTCTTCGGCATCATCTCAATCGGTTCGATCTTCGTTCTCGCCAGTCCCGAAGCCACATTCCTGCCGCCACCCTGCACAGCGAATCTTCCGGCGGGAACGCTCTGCCTCGATCATTCGCCCACGCAGGCGGAGCTAGATCAGGCCAGGCAGAGGGCGCTCACCACCGTTTCATCGCCGTTGCGTCCACCCGATTCGGTAAACACTGCTTTACAGGTAGGAAGCATTCTTGGCCTGATTCTGCTCATTATCCTGGCGGGTACTATTGTCGGAGGCGAATATAGCATGGGCACCGTGCGGCTGATGTTCACACGCGGGCCAACGCGCACGCAGTTCTTCCTGAGCAAGGTGGGCGCTATTCTCATCTGCTCCGTGCTGGGCATATTTGTGCTTGTGCTGATTGGCATACTGGCGGGCGTGCTCCTCAATCTGATTACAGGGATCGGCATCGATTTCAGCTTTTTCAGCGGTGCATGGCTCCTTCACACGCTGCTCAAATTGCTTATCGTCATGCTTGAACTGTTCGTCTATAGCATGCTAGCACTCTGCCTCTCGACGCTGGGACGCGCAACGGCGGCGGGCGTGGCGGGCGCGCTGGTATGGTGGGGATTGGAGACCATCCTGGGCGGCTTTCTCTTCCTGATCGGCAATTACTTTACCGGAACGTTCGGCAACGTCATCAAAGCCATTCCAGACTACTTTATCAGCAACAGTGCTGGCGCGCTCTTGCAAAATCAGGATCACTATATCACAGCAACCTCGCAGGCAAGCACAATCTCCGATCTACAGGCGCTGGTTACGCTCGTCGTCTACCTGGTGGTGTTTATCGGTATAGCCTGGTGGGTGAACCAGAAACGGGATGTAACCAATTGATGCTCAACGCCCAGGCAGTCAAAGAGTACGCCTACTCGCTCGGCTTCGACGCGGCGCATATCACCAGCGCTGCCGCCTTTCCCGAGGCCGAGCGCGTCATCAAAGAGCGCATCACACGCGGCCTGATGGATGGTCTGCCCTGGTTCACAAGCGAGCGCGCCGACGTATCCTGCCATCCCGACGCGCTACTGCCAGAGGCACAGTCTATCATCGCGCTGAGCATGTTCTACCTCACGGAACAGCCCGACGAGCAAGAGACGCACACGCCGCGTGGTCGCATCGCTCGCTATGCCTGGGGAGACGACTATCACGATATCATCAAACCCAAGCTGCACCAGTTCTCAGCGTGGCTACATGATTATGCGCGCCAGGAGATAGGGGCGGAAGCGGAGACGCGCCTCTTTGTCGATACCGGTCGCATGGTCGATCGCGCCGTCGCCCAACGCGCGGGTCTGGGCTGGTACGGCAAGAATACCAATATTCTGACGAAGGGCTGGGGTTCGTGGATCTTCCTAGCCGAGATCGTCACCAACCTTCCACTCGCCACCGATGAGCCGCTCAAGGCCAATTGCGGCAGTTGCGATATCTGCCTGCACGCCTGTCCCACCGGCGCATTGCCCAATCCCTACGAACTGGACAACACGCGCTGCATCTCCTTCCTCACCATCGAACTGCGCGGCAGCATCCCGCTGGAACTGCGCCCTCTGATGGGCAACCTCATCTTTGGCTGCGATATCTGCCAGGAGGTCTGCCCCGTCAATAAAGTGGCGGAGAAGCGCCTGGGCCTGCGCGCTCCCGACGGCAAAGCGCTCATTTCCGTTCAGGATATAAGAAAGAAGGCAGCACTTCACCATGAGTTTCGTCCTCGCCCAGCGGTCGGCAGCAGCCCTGAACTCATCCCGCTGCTCTCATTGACGGAAGAAGAGTTCCGCGAGCGCTTCCGGCACAGCCCCATCAAACGTACGAAGCGACGCGGCCTGCTGCGCAACGTCTGCGTCGCATTGGGCAATAGCGGCGATGCCCAGGCCGTTCCCGCCCTTATAGGAGCGCTGCACGACCACGAGCCGCTCGTGCGGGGCCACGCCGCCTGGGCTATGGGACGTATTGGAGGCGAGCAGGCATTAGAGGCTTTGCACAAAGCATTGGTGACGGAAGAGGATGCGGAGGTGCAGCAAGAGATACACTGCGCGCTGGCTGCCAGTGAAACGCCACTCCTATAATAGGGATGGGCCTTGATACTAACCACGATTTACCTTATACTACAGCAATCGTGGTTAGTATGAAAGGGTAGCAGAGAAATGCCAGGGAAAAATGATCCTAAAAAGCCGCGCCTTGATCCTCGTTTAGCCGAGCGTTTAGCGCGCAAAAAGACCCAACTTGATCGGTACCGCCCATTGCCGCCAGATACTGTTAAGCGTTTGAATGACGATCTGCGCGTCTTTCTTACCTATCATTCAAACGCGATAGAAGGCAACACGCTAAGCCTACGCGAGACACAGATGGTCATTGACTACGGCATGACCATGCGCGGCCACTCCCTGCGCGAATATCTGGAAGCAGCCAACCATGCTGAGGCATACAACTACCTGATCGACCTGGCTGACAAAAATACGCCCATCACGCGTGACACTATCCTCATGCTGCATGACCTGGTCATGGACAAAATTTTGGAAGCTAAGGGGCAGTTCCGCACGGTTCCCGTGTATATTCGCGGCGCGAATATGACGCCGCCACCACCCAGCCGCGTCGAGTCGCTGATAAAGGAGTGGCTGGCGTGGATCGATGGCGAGGGGAAGGAGTATGAGCCGATCATACGTGCCGCCATCGCCCACCACGGTTTTGAAGCTGTTCACCCGTTTGTTGATGGGAACGGACGTGTCGGGCGTCTCTTGCTCAATCTTATGCTCATGCGCGGGGGCTATCCACCAGCGCTCCTCCTGCGCGATTGGCGTATACGCTACATCCAGGGACTCGATACAGCCAACACAGGAAATTATCGGCCACTCGCGAACTTAATTGGGCAAGCGGTCGAAGCTGGACTTGACCTGTACCTGGAAGCGTGCGCCGCCCCTCCCAACGATGATTATCAACTACTCTCAACCCTGGCTCAAACAACGGGGTACTCAGTCGATTATCTTGGTTGGCTCATACGACAGGGGCGCATTGCCGCTGTCAAGCGAGGAGGGCGCTGGTATAGCACGCTCGAAGAAGTGAACAGGTACAAAAGTGAGGTCGAAGCCGGGCTTGCCGCGCGTCCACGCTCAGACGGTAAAAAGAAGTAGGAACGCGCACAAAAAAACTGGCTTGTAGGATAAACTACAAGCCAGATCTTTTTTTACACTAACCAGTAAAGCATAATTACCTCAATTTTGCCGAGCGCGGCAACGCCAGTGAAGCAGCGATCCTTCGCTCCACGCTCCCTGATGACCACGCGATCCATCAGACAAACAAGCCGTACGATCATTAGTGCTGCTTCGCTACGCCTG
>JALYTQ010000301.1:612-5883 GCA_030854195.1 Chloroflexota bacterium | reverse complement strand
AACGGGAGGTTTTTCTATGACCGACATCACTGAAGACTATACCAACTGGATTGGTCGGACAGAAGTTGTCGAGGATGACATCAGCCTGGTCCCGGTGTTGGCCGTGGCTGCAACCTTAGACGATACTGTGACGCAGTTCACCAAAGGGGACGCGCTTCCTCCGCTCTGGCACTGGTTCTATTTCCTACCCAGGACGCCCCAGGCCCTACTCGGCAGCGACGGGCACCCACAACGTGGCGACTTCATGCCGCCAATCTCGTATCCCAGGCGCATGTTTGCAGGCGCACGCCTGCGCTTTCATCGGCCACTCGTCATCGGTCAGCCTGCACGCCGGGAGGGCGTGATCCGCAACGTCGTGCAAAAGTCTGGTCGTAGCGGCTCGCTCGCCTTTGTCACCGTCAACTACAGTTTCCTTCAGCAAGGCAAAGTGTGCATTGACGAGGAGCAGGATATCGTTTATCGCGAGCTGGGACCGCCCATCCCGGCACCACAGTCCATCGAGCTGCCGCCCGTGCCTGAAGGAGCATGGTCACACATTATAGCACCCGATACGCGGCTCCTGTTCCGCTTCTCGGCGCTCACATTCAATGCACACCGGATACATTACGACCGGCCCTACGCGATGAGCGAGGAGGGTTATCCCGGACTGGTCGTCCACGGGCCGCTCACGGCAATCTTGCTTTTAGAGTTGGTGCGACACAATACCGTGCAGAGCATTGTGGGCTTCAGCTTCCGGGGTCTGGTACCACTCTTCGACCTGGCACCATTCCGTCTCATCGGGATGCCATCCAACGGGCGTGTCGAGCTGGAGGCCCAGAGTCCCGACGGCAAGACTGCGATGAACGCCACCGCCGAGCTTGCCTGATGCACTATCACCTGACTATTTAGGGGAGTAAAGCTTTGATCACAACTACAGAGACCTGGCAGCATAAAGATATCATCACCAATGGCATAAGGATGCATTATGTCACGCAAGGAACGGGACCGCTGGTCGTACTGCTGCATGGATTTCCAGAGTTCTGGTACTCCTGGCGACACCAGATACCCTTTCTGGCACAGCTTGGCTATATGGTTGTCGCGCCCGATCTGCGCGGCTACAACGATACTGACAAGCCGCGCACCGGCTACGACGTTTCTACGCTTTTGCGCGACATCGTTGGCTTGATTAAGGGTCTGGGGCAGGAGAAGGCCATCATCGTCGGACACGACTGGGGCGGCGCGCTGGCCTGGTCATTCGCATTACGCTACCCGCAGATGACTGAGCGCCTCGTCGTACTCAACGCGCCACATCCACAGGCGCTCACGCGCGAACTGCGCACACCTTCACAGTTGCGCAAGAGCTGGTATATCTTCTTTTTCCAGCTCCCCTGGCTGCCGGAATTTGTTCTGGGTCGCCAACACGCGGCCCCCATCGGCAAGATGCTCTACGCGAGCGCTGTGCAGAAAGCGGCCTTCCCGCCTGACGCATTAGCGCGTTATCGCGATGCTATGAGCAGGCCAGGAGCGCTGCGCGCCAGCATCAACTACTATCGCGCAGTCTTCCGTGATCTACTCAGCACGCGGAGCGGCACGAGCGCCAGCACAACCATTAGCGCGCCTACGCTGCTCATCTGGGGCGACCAGGATATCGCCCTGGGCAGCGCGCTGACCAGAGGACTCGAACAGTGGGTGCCCGATCTGCGCGTCAAGCACCTCCCCGAAAGCGGTCACTGGGTGCAGCAAGAGCAACCGGAGACCGTCAACACCTTGCTGCTAGAGTTTTTAGGGAACGCAACGTCTTAGCATCTACACCGTGTTGACAAAGAGGCCGCTCACCGACTCGCCATCGTGGATATGTTGAATCGCCTCCGCCAATAATGGAGCAACCGAGAGTACCGTCATATTGGGTAGGCGCTTCTCCTCGGGAATCGGAACCGTATTGGTGGTGACGATCTCGGCAATGTCCGGTTGCGCGGCCAGGCGCGCGATCGCCTTATCGCTGAAAACGCCGTGCGTGCAGGCAACCACCACTTTGCGTATATGATGCTCGCGCAGGCGCTCCAGAATCTTCAAGATGGTCCCTCCATTGGAGATCTCATCATCCATGATAATGACATCTTTGCCCTCGACATCACCAACAATGGCCTCGATCACGACACTATCATCGCTTAAGCGTTGTTTGCTACCGGCGGCAACCGGAACTTTCAGCATCCTGGCGAAGTACGAAGCCGCCTTAGCGTTACCCAGGTCCGGCGAAACGACGACTGTATTGTGCAGGTTGCGACCACGAAAGTAGTGCGAAAGTATGTTTAACGCGTTCAAATGGTCCGTCGGTACGCTAAAAAAGCCGTGGACCTGCGGCGCGTGCAGCGTCATTACCAGCACGCGATTAGCACCAGCCGTTACCAGGAGATCGGCCATCAGGCGACCGCCAATAGAGATACGCGGCGCATCCTTTTTATCCGAGCGAGCATAGGCATAATAGGGAATAACGGCAGTGATGCGCGCCGCCGAGGCTCCGCGCGCGGCATCCAACATCAAAAACAGCTCGATAAGATGCTCCTGCACCGATGCCGCCAGCGGCTGAATGATAAATACATCGCTTTCCCGGCAATTTGCCTCCAGTTGGACCTGTAAACAGTCATTGCTAAAACGTTGTAAGATTGACGGCGAGAGTGGCACGTGCAGGCTATCACACACTTCTTGCGCCAGTTTGACGTGGGCTGATCCACTGAAAATCGTGATTTCACGCATTAAACTACCCCTTGAGAGACGGGATGGGGCTTGCCCTCATCCGGCTCCCCATAGTGGCTCCTGGGCCGGATGGAGGCAAGCCCCATCCCTACTGATAAAGCTATGTGAGATTATGTTTTATGGTACCACAAGGGCTCTATCTATTTCAGCCTCGCGCAACATGGAAGGACATTTCTGGCTCATTCTCGCCTGTTTCTCATCGACGCGGGAACATCCATCTCTTCGCTGAAGACCGGCGCGGGAGCAGGGAGATCCTGTAGAAGAGCAGGGGATTCTTCGGCCACAAGCCGCTTGCTTTTAGAATGCTCTTCAGGTTTCGCGTAGGGTTCCGCCACACCAGCCACCTGGTCCATCCACAGCCAACCACACACACTACAGATACCATGACTCGCCTCGTACAATTTCGGCAATGGTTGTTGCGAAATACGCGCTCCCGTGCCATCGATTAAACGTAAACACCATGCACATTGCCTTATCATAACTCCACATCCTTTCTCACCCCTCAGTTCATGTACTCTTACATTTATTCTAATGACGTTCGTATAGTTCGGAAATTAAAAGGGCTTTAGTAGACCAGAGCCGTATACCTACAAGGTTGCACGCCCATACACAGCGCGAAACTTCTCCACGCCCCGTGCTACCCGCTTGCGTACAGCCTCTGGAGTGATAGCGATAATTCTGCCAATCTGCTCATAAGTAAAACCATTACCAAAATGTAATTGTAGACAGGCGGCATCCTTTGGCGTTAGAGACGACAATGCCTGCTCGATAAGCATACGCATCTCAATCATATCTTCTATAGAAGGGCCCGCTAAAAAAGTTCCGTCTGCATAGATAGAATTATACGTGTGCATATTCTCATCTGAGGAAAGGTTGGAATCGAAGGAGAAGTGAACAAACTGGTGCAGTCGTTTGCGGTTGAGGTAACGCAAACCGTAATTTGTGGCAATACGATAGATCCAGGCGTCCAGGGCAAGGTCCACGGACGTCTTTTCAATCTCACGATATACCTGCAAAAATGTGTCTTGCGCTAGATCTAGCGCGACTTCGCGATCGCCTACGAGACGGTTGAGATATCCCGTTATCGGCTGCTGCAGGCGCTCTACCAGCAGACGAAAGGCTTCAGCATCCCCTGCTCGTAGACGCGCAACATCTACTACCTGAACATACGTCACCAATCTGGCCTTCTCCACATCATCACTCACGACTCACATACCGCCATGAGATGTACCCCTACTTACTACAATAAATAAGCAGGGCCAAACCGGACAAACTTTTACGCTTTTTTTCGTACTCTAAAGAATAAGACGTATATTCGGGCATAATGCTTAAATTACTCTGGTCATTAGTACAAATGGATGCGTAAAACGGGTATTTTAGCTGGCGGAGACGCTGATGGTGTGGTACCCCGACGAGCCGTCGGGCAGGGGTGGTGCCTGCGAAGGGTCCTGTACGTTGCCTTCCATGTCGATTGCGCGCACCATGATCGTGTGGCCGCCCGTAGAAGGCGCCCAGGGCAGTTCCCACAATACCCATGTCAGGTTGGACAACGGTCGCTTCAGGAGCGCAGGCTGCCACGTCGTGCCATTATTCAGGCTTACGTCGACTTCGCTGATGCCTTTGTTCCCCGAAAAGGCTACGCCCGCTATATAGGTAGGCTTTTTGGCGTGCAGCGCGACGCCATCAAGGGGCGTGTCGATGCGCGAGGTGAGACGGATGGGGGCGGCATCGCTCCAGCCGCGCGTCTGCCAGTAGCCCTGGAAATCTGTTGAGACCACCTCTATGTCTTTGATCCATTTGACATGCTTCATGCCATAGATCCCCGGTACCAGCAGGCGCGCGGGAAAACCATGCCCTTGCGGCAGCGTGGTATCGTTCATACGCACCGCGACCAGCGTGGTGGGTTCCAGCGCCTTGACCAGGTGAATGCTGTCGCTGTAATCGTCGACGGCGGAGAGCACGACTTTGCTCGCGCCCGTCTGGATACCTGCGCGGTTCAGCAGGTCCATCAGCGGCACACCCTCCCACTTCGCGTTGCTCATATACGGACCGCCAACTTCGTTGCTAATGCACATCATCGATTCGTACTGCTGCTTCCTGGGCAGCGCCATCAGGTCGTTATAGCTGAGGGTGTAGGGATGATCGACCATGCCATGAATGGTCATATGCCATGTAGTGCCGTCGACGGTGGGATCGGAGAAGAGGTTTTTGGAGACGATATAATACTGGCCGTTCGACGTTACCTCCGGTGAGAGGCCCGTTACAGTCTGCAACTCGCCATAATTGGGCGTTGGCGGCGGCGTCACTTTGCTCTTGTAGTGGTTTAACAGGCCCGAACTTGCCGCGCTATTTGTGGAGATGCCGCCGCTAATGAAGCGCCACGCCAGCACGCCCAGCGTCCCAACACCAAGCAGAATAAGTCCGCTGCGCACAAGCTCGCGCCGCGATGAACGGGTCTCTTCTATCTCCTCGGCGCTTGCGGTCCCTTGCTTCTGCCGCTCCTTCAATAGCAGCCAGTTATAAGTACCAACAAAGAGC
>JALYTQ010000301.1:0-602 GCA_030854195.1 Chloroflexota bacterium | reverse complement strand
GGCCAAAGACGACTCCGACTACCGCCAGGCTCACCAGCGTATTGACGGGTCCGATAACCAGCAGGGCACCGAAGATACCTACGCCCGTCAGCGGCAAAAAGACGAGCCCCGTTACCAGTAAGAGCAAGGCGGCAAGCAGCAGACCATCGAACCAGCGCAACTGCCCTGGCGCGGACTCTCTGTTGAAGTGGGCCGAACCAAAGATCAGCGCGCTCAATGCGCCGGTTAGCGCGAAGACAAGGCACTGTCCGGCAAAGATACCATAAAAGAGGTAGTGTTTCGCGTCGCCGCCAATAAGCATATGTAAGAAGTCAAAGAGCGGCGGCGGCATGATCTGCGTCAATGCCGAGCCGAAGACTTCGGGCAGCGAGACGCCTCCCAGCCAGACGCTCAGCAGAAGCATCAGAGCGCTGGCGATCAGGCCAGCTGCCAGCCCCGCGCCAAAGCCATTATTAAAGCGCTGCTTGCGCGATAGTTGTGAGAATTTCATCGTCTTGTCCCTGCTATACAATCTCGCTTAACGGAGGAGCATCTGACATGTAAGGTAACTCATCAGTAGGGATGGGCCTTGCGTCCATCCGGGTGCCGACTCTCCCGATGGT
>JALYTQ010000002.1:15048-50830 GCA_030854195.1 Chloroflexota bacterium | reverse complement strand
TGGAGTACTCGGTGAGCCGGATGGACGCAAGGCCCATACCTACTGGTTAGCGAGCCGGATGCAGGAAAGCATCAGGATGCTTGAAGGCGTGGTAGCGCAGCAGCCAGCAGCCGTAGTTCAGGCCACCACCAACGGCGGGCAGCGACATCCATTCGCCATCTTGCAGCCGGTCCTGGCGCAGCGCCTCGACAAGCGCCGTCGCGATGCTGGCGTTGGAAAGGTTGCCGTAATTGCGGAAATTGTCGACGAGCTTCCCCGCCGTTGACGCGGGCCAGCCGAAATCATGCATGAGTAGTTCGCCCAGGCGGCGCGTGATGCGCGAATTGGCCTGATGCGGCACGATATGCGCCAGCTCCTCGGGCGCTACCTGCGCGTGACGACATAAGGCATCTACGCATTCGGCCATCGCGCGCGGTGCCTCGCGGAAAACCTCTTTCCCGTTCATCTTCGTATACCCAACCATGTACTGCGCGAGCAACTGGTTGAGCTCTTTCCCCTTGCCCTCCCTGTACAACTGCTGCATCTTGATATCGATCTCCGCCATCTCAATAACGTCTTTGCGCAGCGGCGTCTGGTAGACCAGCGAGGCGGATTTGGCTGCATTGGAAGCATTGATGAGATAGGTCATGTCATCGTCATCGTCGCTCAGTTCAAGGAGGAACGCGGCGGCACCTTCGCCAAAGAGCGAGCTGGTCTTCCAATCCAGCACGTTCATGATGTTAGGGAGCAAGCCCTCGGCGGTCACGAGCAGCACCAGCTTCGCCGAACGGGCAGTGAGAACCTCGCTGCAGATCTGGAACGCCTCGGTCTGGCAGGCACAGGCACCCCTGAGCATAGTTGCGCGTATCGGTGGCAACTCCAGCCGCATCTGCACCCAGCCCGCGATAGTGGGGAAAGCGTCGTTATCAGAGGATGAGGCTCCAATGACCGTATCTATATCAGAGACGTTGTAGCCGGAGCTGGCAATTGCGCGCTGGGCCGCGATCACCGCCATATCCACCAGAGA
Organism: Chloroflexota bacterium; assembly: GCA_030854195.1. Lineage (GTDB taxonomy): Bacteria > Chloroflexota > Ktedonobacteria > Ktedonobacterales > Ktedonobacteraceae > JACDAE01. The sequence continues at coordinate 49,824 of JALYTQ010000002.1, read as the reverse complement.
TTCATCGGGGTCTGCGTTGGGATCGGCGATCAACCCCGGTGCCTCCTCGCCAGCTACCCTGCGGCAGAGGGCCAGCGTACTTGCGCGGACATAACGCGTCGTAAGGCCCGTAACACGTTCCAGATCTTCAGAGGTGCGTGGATCGCCCAGGCGGGTCGAAATATAGGCAAAGAATTCGTTTGTGATGGTGCCCTTGGGGGCATAGTTCCCCAGGCCAACGAGGCGCACTCTGGCTCTGGTATAGGTCTGCGGCACGATAAAAGAGTAGTGCGGCCAATGACCTTCTGGGGTATCTGTCATCTTAAAATAACCTCCATATTGAGGATGTATAGCAACTCTGCCTCAGTATAGCATATGTAGTGGGAGTTACGCTCAGTTCCAGCTTTAAATAGCAGACATCCTGTATCCTCGTAGGGATACAGGATGCTCTTGTGTGTTTCTCTAGAGATGACGTTACTACCAGCGGCTATCGCGGCGGTCGCGACCACCATCGCGACGGTCACGGCCCCGGCTGCTGCTGCCACCGCCGTAGTTACTACTACCACTATAACTGCGCGCATCATCGCGGTGTGGACGCGAGGCGCGTTGGGCCTGGAAGCAATCGCTACAATAGACTGGACGATCTTCGCGAGGAATAAAAGGAACGGAGGTTGGTTGGCCGCAACTTGCACAAATTGCGTCGTACTGTTCACCACGCGGAGCGCGCGGCGCGCTACTTGACTGCCCGCCTCTACGTGCGGCACGACAGCTCGGGCACCGACCGGGAGTGTTGGTTAATCCTTTGCTGGCATAAAATTCTTGCTCGCCAGCGCTGAACGTGAAGTCGTTTCCGCAATCACGACAGGTAAGGATGCGATCACGGTAGCCCTCGTTGGACATCATGGGTGGTATTTCCCCTTCTTGTATCTTCGTTCCGCTTACACAATAGCTTCAGGTGCAAGACGATCAATTAAACAAGAAATATCTTTTGCAACTCTATGGAAGAGAGGAAAATATCTCCTGGTGGTTATCAGGTAGTCAAATCCTGGAGTCCGGGGGCGGAACGAAACCGGGGCTTCACAGATTACATACCAGATGGGATACATGTTCCCTAACCACTTTATCATTGTAACACATACCCCCCAAAAAAGCATTACCTTTGATCGTCACTATTTTCTCTTTTTCAGACGTTTCCTAACGTTGCGGTAATTGCCTGCTTGGTAGCTTTAATGGCATAGGGCCACTGAGCAGCCCAGGAGAAGATGGATATGGGGTGTCAGCGTGTTTAACAGGAACGGGGACCACAAGGCTATATTCGAGGTGAACGTTACCTAGCATGACGACATCACCCGTTTGCAGGAGCTTTGGCTGTTGTTGCAGAGGCTCATCGTTGATCCGCGTGCCGTTGCGACTGCCGAGGTCCTGCACGTAGTCTCCGTCGAGTTGATGCAAGAATTGCGCGTGTTTGCGCGAGATCGAGATATCAGTAATGATGAAATCGCACTCGGGATCACGTCCCACGCAGATGATGGCACGCTCCAGGCGCAAGTGCTGACCAGCCATTTCACCATCGCGGATACGCAGCATTCCACGTTGCTTTGCCAGCACGGGTCGCGCTGCCTTGTAGTTCGGTGCGGCAGTCTCATCTAAATGCGCAGGAGATAGCTCAGGGCGAGCGTCAGGAGCAGGCACCACGCGACTGCTCCCGGTCAGCATATCTTGTGAGGAGCGCCACGTATGATGAGCAAGCGGGTCGCTCATTTCTAAAGAATTAGCCTGCTCATTGGCGGGAATAAAACGAAAGCTCTGCTCACCGATCTGAAGCACGTCGTCCGCTGCCAGCAGCACCGTCCCATGTACGCGCTTGCCGTTCAGCGTCACGCCATTGAGGCTACCACAATCAGTCAGGCACGCCCGACCCTTATCATACGCCAGCTCTGCGTGGTGCCGCGATGCCATATCGTCATCGACCCAGATATCGCAGTCCTCGTCCCGGCCCAGTGTTGCGACGACACGCTTGAGCGCGAGGCGCTGGCCGTGAAAATTGCTGCTCCGGTACTCCAACCAGCCCCACGGCGTCTCCTCGTTGAAGGCAAACGGTGCCGCAACGCCGACTCGATAACGCGGCGGGTCCAGCAGCGCGGCGGTCTCCACGGCAGCCTTCTGCCGCGGAATATGCAGGGCGGTTTGCGTATTGCGAGGAGCGGTGAAGAAGCAGTAAGTGAGCGTGACACTTAAGGGTATGACCCAGCCCCACAGCGCGACGTAGACCAGTGCCAACGTGACCTCTGCGCCCGTTACCTGTCCCGCTGTAAAACGCAGGTTGTACCAGACCAGCGCCAACAGGAGCAACAAAGCAGAGATGACGCAGACGAGCAGCGCGCCCGCGAGCTGCCGTGTCGTCCCTCTATGACGCAGGCTGGTAAACAAAGCGTTCATGGCAATTGCCAGCATACAGCAGGCCAGGCCACTGTAACAGCCAACATTGAACCAGGTCGGGAAATCTACTGAACTCGTCGCCGTCCTCCAATCGCTCTATAACATCATAACATCGGGCCGATGCGCGTCTGGCGGGCATCGCTCACAAGAATAGTATCTACAATCGTGCGCTGCTGCAAGTTTTTCGCGTACAGATTATCCGCGGCCACATTGGCAGAGTCCGCGGCTACATTATTGTTTACATCTACGGCATCCCAGTAAGCAAATTGCCGGTCATTCTGGTCGAGCGCGACTCCGAGAAAGGCGTGGCCGGGAATGATCACGATCTCGGGATTCAGGCCGATGTGCGCCACCGCAGACGCCAGCAATGTTGTCAGCTCCACACACATGCCGCTACGCTGTTGCAGCACCTCGGCTGGCAACTTGATGTCTTGCAGCGCAGAGCCACTACTGCCGCCACTGCCGCTATAAGGGACGCCAGCCTGAACATAATGTATATGGTAGTCCAGACGCAGCGCGTCATAGATCGCGTCAACCTGGTCAATTACCTGTTGCGCGGTAGCGTCCCTGTAGCCAATCATCCCCAGAGGAACCGGCGGTTGCTGATCTGCCAGGTGCGGCGAGGCACGCGTCACCAGATCAGCGATCGTTGGTTCATCGGGCGTTACCCAGGCAGCAATCTGCAAGCGATTGGCCGGAATCCATTGCATCAGCCAACGCGAGTGCAGCAGCAAAGGAATATCGTTGACATAATACGTCTGCCCCTGACTCCCCTTCACCTGCACATGTAACGAGGTATTCTCCTCCTGCGTGAGGGTAGGAAGCGCCTGCTTCAACAGCGACGGTACAAATGATGCATTTTGCATGCCAGCAGTAGTGTTCACCGTCCGCGTCTGCATCTGACTCATTTTATTGATAGAGACGCTGATCAGCAATGTCTCAGGGCTATTACTACTATACATGACCGTAAAAAGTGGTGTCTGGGTAGCAACATACGAGGGATAAAAAGCGCTAAAAATCGCCTGTGGCGAACGCACACAGATACGTACTGGTGGCTGGCCGCCACAGTACTCTTGATTAGCCAGGCTACTTTGCTGATAGCGCGAGTAGGCCTGCGTTCCACCAACGACGTATAGAGCAGAGAAGACAGTTACCGCCGCGAGTGTGAGCAGAAATATTATTTTTTTGCCCATTGAGTCATCAGCCTTTGTGACATGGCTTTTACTGTTCTTCGGTGAGGATTACACTCACGGCAATCATAACACCTGTTCCGTTTCCCCGGCAAATGTATGGGACTTCTGGGGTGTATTAGCAGTAAATGCTTACCTTTCTTCTTATGACGAGACAGGTGCTATACTCTTCTCATGGAACTTTTATACAACCCTATCCGTATACCAGAAGATTCACATCAGAGAGCGATAAAGGGGATTTCTATGCAAAAGCATTCTACGGTTGTTGGCGTATTCGATAATCACACGGCAGCAGTCGACGCCATTAAAGATCTGCGCCAGAACGGCTTCAGCGATGACCAGATAGGCTTTGTGGTGCGTCACGACGATGGCGCAAATACTGACGATCCAAGCGGGCAGGGAGCGAACCCCGTAGCCAGGGGTGTTGTCGGAGGTCTGCTCGGAGCCGCTGATACCCTCTTGCTCCCCGTCATAGGTCCAGGCGATGCGAGCACGATATTAGGGGCGGCGCTACCAGCCACAGAGGAGGCTATGGATAACTTGCCTCAGCCAGGCTCCCAGCCCGCATCTTCATCCACCGATGTTCCTGCAGCTCCATCCGAGACGACCGTCCAGGCGCAGCGGAAAGAGCCAGCCGCGACCGACGAACCGGGCTTTCTGGAGGAGCGCGGCACGAGCATTATTACGGGCAGCGTGATTGGCGGCACGCTCGGCGCAGTCGCCGCCATGCTCATTCCCGGCATCGGTCCGATTCTGGCCGGTGGTCTACTGGCGGCGACCTTCGGCGGCGCGGCGATCGGCGGTATCGCCGGTGGCTTCCTCAGCATGGGCCTGCCAGAACATCGCGCGCGCTACTACGAGCAGCAGTTCCAGGCCGGTCACATCATTGTGACCGTAAAGGCCGGAGATCGACAACAGCAAGCGCTGAATACGCTGCGCCACTACGGCGCGCTTGAGGTGGAGGCACATTAGTTTCAATCCCTTAAGCGGGTCGCGAAAGCGCATGAACTCTCGCCTCCTCCAGTGGTGAAAGTATACTCCTAAAAACCTATCAAGTCAAGTAGAAATATATCAGATAGCCGCCCACTCATCTTATGGGCGGCTACACCAGGGAGCTAGTTTTACTTCACAGCTTCAACATTACATAATATACTTCTATAACACCGTACTTCCTTTTACTTTACGCGTGCCTCCAGCGCTCCAAACTGTTCCTTCAGACGGCGATTCTCCTCGCATACTTCGTCGATGTCCTTACGCATTTGTTTGATCTGCTCGTCGCTCTTATCGCCTGTGCGCAGTTCATACGCAGCGAGGCGCATCTGACGCTGGACCCCGGAAGCTAACTCGTGTCCGGCGCTGCGTTCCAGTATGGGGATGGCGCGCTTTTCACCCAGAGACGCCAGCGCGCGCGCTGCTGATGCCCGCACAGGTTCCCAGGAATCATGCTCAACGGTATGCAGTAGCGTCGTGACCGCTCGCTGGCGCGCCTCTTCGCTGTACAGGTAACAATTGCGTCCCACCGCCATCAATCCCACAGCGGCTCCAAGTCGCAGCGTTACGGCATTGGCAGAGTTCAGCAGGTAGCTGGCGGTATCGTCGACGACACGGTCCTCGCCCGTTGCTCCCAGCCCATTGAAGATGCCACGCTCCACGACGTTCATCCACGTCCTACGCTCAGACAACAGACGCAAAAGGAACTCGACGTTGCCCTCAATACGCGTCCGGCCCAGCGCGTCGGCGGCTCCGGCCTCAACACGGTAGCTGGCATCTCCCCGCTCCAGCAGAACACGCAACGCGTCGGCGGAACGTTGTGCCAGCTCAGCCTGCGCTGGGGCCTGAAATTTTCCCAGCGCTCCCACGATTGCTGCACGTTCGCGTGGGAACTGCTGCGCGTCCAGATCCTGCAATGCTTGGAGAAGTACGGCCTGAGCCTTCTCGCTTCCCAGGGAAGCAAGCGCCTCGGCGGCGGCAACGTGTACACCCCAGAATGGATCTGTGTTCAAGGCGACACGCAGCGCCTCAATGCTCTCGTTCTCCCCCTTGTCCACCAGCGCGCCCGCCGCCTCGCTGCGGCCCAGCACGTCGGGATCGTGGGCGAGCTGATAGCGCAGCATGGTGGCGGATCGCTCGAATTTCACGCTCTTCAACAGCCAACCATCGGGATCGAAACGCACCAGCAGCGGCTCACGCTCCAATGGCATATAAAAGCTCTGCTCGACCTGCCCATCCTCACCCACGACAACACGCAAGGGGATTGTGCGCGTCTCTTGCTCATCCCCGTCGCTAGAAGTCGGGACCGTGAAGGCAAGGTCGACGGGCGTGACGAAGCAGGGTGTCAACTCGTTCACTTTCTGCGTCTGCTTGATCTTGACCTTCGCCATGCGATGCTCGCTATCCCAACTGTAGCTGACCTCGAAGGCGGGATAGCCGCCGCTGTAGATCCACTGCTGGAAGAATTGTCCCAGGCTGCGCCCGGTGGCTTCTTCAAATGTACGCTCCAGGTCTGCGGTGATGACCTCTCGCTCGCGGTAGCGTTCCAGGTACGCTTTGATCGCGCGTCTGAAGGCCGCTTCGCCGAGCTGGTGACGCAGCATATGCAGCACCCAGGCACCTTTGCAGTAGATGTGGCAGTCGAAAAGCTCGAAACCCTGATCGTAGTAGACATGGTACACCACTGGACGCCGGTACTGGCGATCCTCGCTAAGATAACTGTTTTTATTGGTAAGCATCGATTGCTTGAAGTAGTCGCCGCCGAGATCGTGTTCGTTCCAGAGCTCCTCGAAGTAAGTGGCGAAACCTTCGTTCAGCCAGGCATTGGGCCAGTCGCGACAGGTGACGAGGTCGCCGAACCACTGGTGCGCCAGTTCATGCGCCACAACCGCTCTGTATTCGGGACCCGTATCCAGGGAAGCGCGCTGATCCATCAAGAGTGTAAATCCATGCGTCGTCGCCGTTGTATGCTCCATCGCGCCCGTGTAGAGCTCGACGAAGGTCTGGTCATAATTGAAATAAGGATACTCCACGCCTGTATACTGCGAGAAGAAGCCGATCATCTCCGGCGTCTTGCCCATGTAGAGATGAGCGTCGTCTTTACGATCCTTACGCACGTAATAGTTGACGGGCTTTCCCTTATAGCTGTCTTCGATGACCGCGAAGTCGCCCACAACCAGGGAGGCCAGGTACATCGCTTGCGGCACGTCCAGACGCCAGTGATGCGTCTTTGTCGCACCATGCTCGGTGACGCTGAGCAGGTTGCCGTTGGAAATGGTCAGGAAGCGGGCTGGCACCGTTACAATCATCTCTATCGTGGCACGATCGTTGGGAGCGTCGTGGCAGGGAAACCAGTAGCTATGATCGCGCGGCTGCCCAAACGTCCAGGCTTGCTCAGGACGCATCGGATCTTCTGGCGCTGGCTTGATAAAATGTAACCCTGTGCGCGGTCGCGCAGAATAGGTCACTGCTATGGTAAACTCCTCGCCGTACCGATATGGTCGATCCAGGGTCACGATCAGCTGGTTGCCACTTGTCGAATAAACCAGCTCCTTTCCATCACTCAATACAACCTTATCAATATTCAGCTCAATCGCATCAAATGTAACAGTCTTGACCTCTTCATACAGTGCTACAAAGGTTGTATACGCCGTTCCGCTCACCGTCTCCTGCTCAAAGTCCAATGCGATCTCCAGCTTCACATGCTGAATATCGGCGGGCCGATCGGGAGCGTAGTGTGCCTTATCGCCAGGAAGCTCGAACGCCTGTGCCTTTGGCACAGCCCGCGAGCCGCTTACGTCTTCTCCATAATGAGTATCCAGAAACAACGCGCTATACCCATCGCCCAGTTCGAGCGCGCGCGTGCGACTACAATAAGCCACGATAACCTCTCCTTATCATTATTTCTCTTCATCAGACTCTCACACACCCTCATTCCTACATAGTAATATATACATGCATAATTTTTAAAATATCTCAATAGCTTTCTTCGGGTTATCCCGTCATCACATCAGGCGTTGAGGAAGCAAGTAGAGATAATGTGCAGAATACTTCTCACATTTCCCTTGCATGTGCGTATTATGGTAGTAGAGAAAGCAAACGCTGTCCAGCAGAAAGGCGCAACTCTTATATGGGTACTAAACCCCGCCGTATCAATAGATTTTCGCAAATGGTACGTTTTTTTCGTGTTTCTAGATTACTTTTATGGACAATATGGGTGATATATCGCGAGAGGCGCAGAGTCATCCGCGCCCGCGCTCGCGGCAACTACGATGTGCATCCTAATGTCGATGTCTTGATTGATGTGTTAACAGCCTTCCGCAAAACCGCGCTCGAACTCGGCGTGCTCATGATTAAACTGGGGCAGTTCCTCAGTTCGCGCGCGGACCTGCTGCCCGAAAGGGCGCTCCTTGTGCTTAGCTCCTTGCAGGATGAGGTGCCGCCCGAACCATTCGAGCATGTTGTCTATGTCATCGAGAGCGAACTGGGCAAGCCTGTAGAGGAGATTTTTAGCGTCCTGGAACGCAAGTGCATCGCCGCCGCGTCCCTGGGTCAGGTACATAAGGCCATCCTGGCCTCGACGGGCGAGACCGTGGCGGTGAAGATACAACGTCCCAACATTGATGAACTTGTACGCATGGATTTAAGCACGCTGCGCTTCGTTATTCGGCTGATTACGCGCTTCTTCGATACCAGTAATTTCATTGATCTGATGGGCGTCTATCGCGAGTTCAAGCGTACAACGTATGAAGAGATCGATTATATCACTGAACTGGCGAACGCGAAACGCTTCAAGGAGATGTTCGGCAACAATCCGGATATCTATATTCCACGCGTGCACGAGGAGTATGTATCGCGGCGCGTGCTGGTCCTGGAATGGATTGATGGCATCAAGGTCAACGATTATCCCGCGCTCGACGCGCAGAAGATCAATCGCCTCGAAGTTGCGAAGCGCACGGTGGAGGCGTACTTCCATCAGTTCTTCGACGAGGGCTTCTTCCACGCTGATCCGCATCCGGGCAATATCTTTGTGAAGAAGGGTTCGGCACCCGATAATCCCATCATCACGTTCGTCGATTTTGGCATGGTCGGGTCCGTGACGAAGAGTATGAAGCGCTCCTTCAAGGATGTCTTCATGGGCTTCCTTCTGCGCGATTCGCGGACGCTGGTGAGCGCACTGGCACGGCTGGGCTTTATCGGCGAGAGGGCCGATATGATCTCGATCGAGCGCGGTATGTCTTTGATGATGGAGCAGTACTATGGCATGACGCTGGGCGAGGCGCGCAATCTTGACTTCTCCGAGATATCCCACGAGCTCGATCAACTCCTCTATGGGCAGCCCTTCCAGATTCCGGCGCAGTTGGCCTTTACGGGACGCGCGGTGGGCACGCTCGTTGGCGTCTCGACGGGACTCGCCCCCGATTTCAACTTTGTGGATGTCGCGACGCCCTATGCGCGTAAATTCCTGGGCCTGGATGCTGCCGGTATCGGCCAGACGACGCAGCAGGTTCTCCGCCAGTTGCTCGAAGCGAGCAGAACGCTACTGACCCTGCCGCATGCTATCGAGCAGCTTATCTCCAAGATTGACTCAGGCCAGGTCGAGGTCAAGGTCGGCGTTGGTTCACTGACCGGGCGTCCGCACAGGAACGGCAGACGCAGAGGCAATGAGGAGCTACCGCTAAGCAGCGGCAGGGGCGGATACCTTCCGCTCGCCTTTGTGTTCACCCTCCTGTTTGCTGGCGGCATCTACCTTCTCTCAAGCGTACACTATCTCATCGGCGGCTGGTTCTGCCTGATCCTGGGCGCGCTGACCGTACTGGGTATGCTATTGAGAAAATAGAGAAATTCATTAACTCTTCCCTTTAGCGAGTACAATAGTAATGATGAAGTTCTATATGGCGTCCATGCTCACAAGGGGCATGCGCGCACATCAGTAGGGATCGGCCTTGCGTCCATCCGGTCCGGTGCCACGTGTTGGCAAGAGGATGGACGCAAGGCCCATCCCTACTGATGAGGTAGCAATGCGGTAGTAGACAGATAGGCAGAGAGAGGAAATGTTATGTCGTGGATTCCTGGTAAGACGATCAGACGCGCCATCGAGGAGACGTGGGAGACGGTCACTCCCAGGAGCGATGGGCCTTCGCCTGCAGTGTTTCTCGCCCGTCTTGGTGACCTGAGCCGCTCAAATTCCTTTCTCTGGGTGGAGGCTGGTCTGAGGCTGAATGAACGCCGCAGTCGCACGACACAGCGCGGCCAGACCCTTTCACGCACGCTGGTCCTGGGAACCGTGGCGGCGGATATCTTCGCGGGCTACACTACCCTGCGCGAGCGGGCGCGCTGGTGGCCCGGCCTTGTGCGCACCCGCGATTGGAACCTGCAACACCAGCGCGGCGCGAATCATCTCCTGGATACAGCCTCCTCGCTCGGCGGCGCGTTGATCAAAGCCTGCCAGTTCGCCTCGACGCGGCCCGATCTGCTCCCGCCGGTCTATATACATACTCTCTCGCGCCTGCAGGACCGTATGCCGCCGCATCCCTGGCCGGAGATCGAGGCGGCGATCACACGCGAGCTTGGGCGCAACCCATCCGAGGTTTTTGCGCGCATCGATCAAGAACCTATCGCCGCGGCCTCGATCGCCCAGGTGCATCGCGCTCAGCTACGCGATGGCCGCGAGGTCGCTATCAAGGTCCAGTATCCCGAGATCGCCGGTCTTATTGATGCCGACCTCACGGTGCTGCAGCGCGTCTCCTCGGCCATCAGACGCGTCGCGCCTAAGATACAGTTGCAGCCGGTCGTCGACTACCTCAAGGGCACTCTGCCAATGGAACTCGACTTCAATCACGAGGTCAGCTGTATGATCGATCTACGCGCCGCGCTGGCTCACCGCTCGGATGTCCTTATTCCAGAGGTGTTCAAAGAGTGGTGCAGCAGGGGCTTGATCGTTATGGAGTATGTCGAGGGCATCAAAATTACGAACCGCGAGGAGCTTGTGCAGGCTGGCATCTCTCCCAGCGAGGTGGCGAAGTTGCTCAACGATCTTTACGCCGAACAGATGCTACGCCTCAACATTCTGCATGGAGATCCTCATCCCGGCAATCTGCTCGTACAGCCCGGTCCGCGCCTGGTCCTGCTCGATCACGGCCTGACGGTCCCGCTGAAGCAATCGCTGGTGCAGGCTCTGAGCAAGCTGGTCCAGGGCATAGTTAACGGAGATATCGATGCTATTAGCGCGGCGCTGGCGGAGGCTGGCCTTAAATTCAGCAAGCAGGTAGATGTGGGAACGCTGCTGCAGCTCGTTGGCGTCCTCCTGGGCGAAGAACGCGCGACGGACTTTTTAGAGGTGGGCACGAATCTGAGCGTGAGCATTGGCAGTATCCCGCTGGACCTGCTGCTGGTTGGCCGCGCTTTGGGCCTGCTCGATGGTATTACCCGCCAGCTCGATCCCGATCTGGAGGCGATGGAACTGGTTGCCCGCTACATTTAAAATAACCGGTAGGGATGGGCCTTGCGTCCATCCGGCCCAGGGAGCGCGAATCGGCTCGATAACCACATTCTGGGGAGCCGGATGGAGGCAAGCCCCATCCCTACTGAAGAGTACGGAAGTACCCATTCCGGGTCGTTTCTCTTTTCTTGATATAAAATGAAAAGGCCGCTGGTTTCAAAAATTGTTGTAACAGGAAGGGGGAATTTCGACAGAGAAGCAAGAGGACCCTCATCGCGCCCGTGATGAATAGATCCCTCGCTCTCCGCCGCCTGCTACAGCAACTATGAAACCAGGCTAATGCGATGTTAACACAAGAATAAAGGCCACTCGCATAAAGTGGTTGCGAAATGGCTGTAAAGTACCTGTTAACGTTACGTTTTCTCAACCACACCAGGAGCCTCAAGCGTAAAAAGTACCAATTAGATCCTTGACCATTCCCCATCTTCAGCGCGTTTTACGCGCCCCTCGCGTTCCAGCTTTAAGAGATGAGCCTCAACGGTCCAGGCGGCGACGGGATGCAGGCGCGGATCTACATCCACATAGATGCGCTCCACCAGCGCGGGGACGGTCGCAGAAGACAGTTCCTGCAAGGCATCAAGTACCTGCTGCTCCCTCTGCAAACGATGGCTGATATACTCCGCCAACTTTGCCTGCGCGTCCGCAATGGTCGGCCCATGCGCGGGCACAATCTCGGCGATGTCAACGCTTTGCAGGCGTGTGAGCGATGCGAGATAGTCGAGCATATCGCCTTCGGGCGGAATAATGACGTTGGTCGTAATACCCGATATAAGGTCGCCCGCGAAGAGCACGCGCTCATCTTGCAGCAGGTAGACGAGATGATCGAAGCGATGGCCGGGCGTGTGCATAGCGAGCAGGGTATCATCACCGACCGGAAATGTTGTGCCGTCGGGCACCTCATGATCGGCGCTGGCCGTCCCCTGGCGATTGAACGCGTGGATGGGTGCCCCGGTGCGCTGGCGCAGCGCCTCAGCCCCGCCCTGATGATCGGGATGTCCGTGTGTAATCAAGATACGCCGAATGCCACCCCGCCTGCTTCCCTCGCGCACAATCGCCTCAAGGTGCTCGGCATTCTCATCACCCGGATCAATGACGGTCGCGCCATCTACGCCCAGCACGATTGTATTGGTGCCGGGACCCGTCATAAGCGAGGAATTGGGTGCCAGAATCAATGTATATGTATCTGCCATAGCGCATTCCCTCTCTATATCGGTTACGCATATTACGCTATTTAGAGATGCCAGCGCGTATCGGGTTCTTCAGGGAGATACACAGCCGCCTTCCCTTCGTCCTGCCCGAGGACGGGATAATGGGATGGCACGTAGCGCGTCACAGTGGCGTTGAGCGCTTCGCGCACGCTGCTGAACGCGGTCAGGTCGCGCAACTGGTGAAATGTGGGAAACGCGAGCGGCACCTCACCACGCTGCGAGCGTGCAAGCATATCCGCTGGCTCAAACCACATCCCCTCGCTCGTCTCCAGTCTATCGTAGAGCGCCTCCTGCTCAGGCGGGGCCGCCGCCAGGAAGAAATGCGTATCAAAGCGCTTGGGCAGGTGCTCCGGAGTGACCCAGTGCGCGAAGTAGCCAAGATGATCGGTAGCCAGCACCAGACGTTCGGCCTGGATGATAGGACTGAGCGCGCTCTTGCGCTCATTCAGAGCATCGCGGTACCCGGCAAAGCGCGGCACGGAGTTCTCCCCAATCGCCAGAAGCTGCCCTTCGCGATAAGCGAGCAGCACATTGCCCTCCTCAAAGAGTTCGCGAATCGCCGCCGCCCGCAATCCCTTGCCCAGCGCCGTGCGCCCCTCCGGGTCAGCCGCCGAGGGAGCGACCTCGACGCGCATATCTGGATTCTCCTCCAGCAAGCGATCATCCGGCATGACCGAGCCACCAGGAAACACAAACACGTCGGGCATAAATTCGCTCTGCACCACGCGCCGCACCATAAACACCTCTATCCCACCCCCTGCCCTGTCACGCAGCAACATTACCGTCGAAGCCAACCGCGGCTGAACCATCATCTCTGATCCTTTCAGGATACCCCTGGCCTTCTAGCCATGGGGAGGAAAGAAAGACGGTCCGCAGACCGTGGCATTCTTTTACGCGTAGACATAGCCATCACCACGATGAAGCATGGTACAGAAACGATGGCTAATTCCCTGTACCGTCTTCCCTGCTGTTTTGATGTTGAATGATCCCGTTGCGCGTACTGCCACCTTGCCCACATACGTCCCAACCTTCACTCCATTGGTGACGACGGCACGCACGATATCACCGGTTTGGAAGCCCTTCACCTGTTTGGCGTTCTTGGGTTTGGTGCGAGGAAACCCGTAGCGATCCATCAAACACATCTGGCGAGAACCGTATCCCGTGGCCGTCATCAGCAATGGGCGTATTGCTTGGGTATCGAGTGTCTCAGGGGTACTTTTCCCAACACATGCTGCATCCAGCCAGTGCGTTTTGGGCAGGTTGCGCGTGGTCCGGTTGAACTTTGTGCGTCCACCGCTGCCACATTCCACGGGCAGGCCCAACGCGTTGAGGCACTCAAAGAGCCGAAGCCGTGTTGAGTTGACTGCGGCTGCATCCTTAAGTGGGGCTTTTGCGGTTGCTAGAACACGTGTGAGCACGCCTGGCTTCTTTGCCAGAAACACGGCAATGTCCTGAGTGCCCTTGGCGATATTACAGGCTTCACAGGCCAGGGTGAGATTGCTGACGCGGTTGCTTCCACCCTTGGCGCGTGGGGCCATATGCTCCACCTGTAAGTGAAGATCCCCCTTTCCACAATAGGCACAGCGACGCCCCCACTTCTCAAGCAGGTACTCGCGCAACTCGTAGCCTGCCAATCGGGTAGCCGGGGAGGTATTACTACCTCCCAGCCCCCTAAGAACCGTACATGAAAGCTTTCCCTTCATACGGCTCAAGCCTCTCTAGGGCACGTTTCCGTACCCGGTTTCGTTACGTCCGATTTCTGGTGATGCACCTGTCTATGGCAATTGGGATGGAGCAAGAGCAGGTTGGAAAGATTGTCCGTACCACCATACACTCGGTAGACGATGTGATGAACATGCCATCCCGTTTCTTTGGTGATTTTTTGGTTACAGATGGGGCATTTTCCTTCTTGCCCTCGCCAGAGAGCTATCAGCTTTTTCCGCTTGAGCCAGCTTTGGAGCCATTTGAGTCCCATTCGTTCGTCAAAGTACGCTTCATATGCCGGGTCATACGGGTTCGCTTCTCCCTGAATAAGCCGGTGTCGCCGAATGTGTGTACTGGCTACTTCGTAGAGATGGACTGGTAGGGTTTCCCCTTTTTTACCCTCTACTTCGCCTGAGAACACCCATTTTCGTTTTCCGATAACATGAAAGTATTTATCTTTCACCCATCGAGATCCTTTGTTGGGATGTCTCCTTTTCGCCCATTGCCATATCGTCTCGAAGATTGCATGGTCCACTTTGTTGAAGGTTTTCTTGCTCGCCACATGTCGGTGATACAAGGCCCACCCCCGAATGATCGGGTTCAATTGAGCGATGAGCTTTCCGGCAGGAGTTTGCTTGTTTTCCTTCACGATCTTTCGGACTTTCTCTACGAGGTCCTGTACGCTCCCTTTGGATGGCTTGATGAGAAGCTTCCCTTGATATTTGCGTACATGTTGTCCAAGAAAATCGAACCCGTTCTCGATATGCGTGATGACGGTCTTTTCCGAGGACAGTTCCAGACCTCGTTCGCGCATAAATTGTTCCACCACTGGTTTGACTTCCTGTTCAAGTACCTCTTTCGAGCTACCCGAAATCAGGAAATCGTCTGCGTACCGTATGAGATGAACTTTCGCTTTGTTTCCTTTCCGGGTCGTTGGTCGGATAACCTCCATCAGCGCCCGTTCTAAGCCATCAAGCGTCATATTCGCAAGCACGGGTGAGCAGATGCCTCCTTGTGGTGTTCCTGCTTCTGTAGGATAGAGAACGTGTTTCTCCATGAACCCGGCTTTGAGCCATTTCTTGAGTAGAGCTTTTTCCATTGGAATATGGGTAAAAAGCCATTCATGAGAAATGACGTCGAAACAACCTTTAATATCGCCTTCTAGCACCCATTGCGGCGAGTGCTTCCTCGAAAAGATGAGGAAACATTTTTCCATCGCATCCGCTGTTGACCGTTCTTTACGAAAGCCATAGGACTGGTGATCGGCCAATGTTTCTGCTATGGGATCAAGAGCAAGCAGGTAAAGAGCCTGCATCGCTCGACATCGCATACAAGGAATACCAAGTGGGCGCTTTTTGCCGTTCCGTTTCAGTATGTAGACACGCCTGAGTGGCTGAGGATGGTATCCTCGTTGCTTGAGCGTGGCTATTGCCGTTGCTTTCTTCTGTGGAGTGTCCCAAATGATTTTGTCCACTCCTGGGGTTGCACCCCCATCGTTTTCTGTCACTCGTCGCACAGCTAGTGATTTGCCGCTAAACGAGTGGGTCAACAAGCGCTGTAAGGCTTTCACCTTGCCCCACTTGCTTTCCTTCGTTGCCTTCACAATACGCGCTTGGAGCCGACGCACGTTGTGGTTAGTGGCCTTCCAGTCAATGTCATGCCATCCTTCCACGATTTCGTGGGAAGCCGCACCAGTCTTATCAACCGTCATCTGCTTTGCCTCCTTAGTCGGTTTGTCTCACTCTCTTGTGATAAGAGACCATGTGGAAGTCTGCCCGCTTTCGCGTGGAATGATGTTGCCAGAATTGGCTCAACTCCTATCCTCCCCATTACAGGGCGGCCTTCGCTTTCTCCACTTTCTTGTACCCACACTTCCATCGGCTTCCCTCGCGGGTTACTTTCCCTTTCGGGAGAGGTATGGGCTTACCATGTTCCGTCCCAATGCCTGAGTGGGTTAGGTCCAACCCTTTCCGCCGGAAGCTTTCATGTTCACGACAGGAGAGAACACACCTCCTGTACCAGCTTCGCGCCCATTTTGGGCCAAGCCTATCAACACCTTTGGCTTGTTCAGCGTTACGACGTTTAACGGGTATTCGCATCTGCTGACCATATCACTCAATCCTAGCTCCTAACCGCTCTGGTGTTAGCAGAACTATCGTTCTCTCGCGATGCGCGATAGTCGCCTTGCGACGATGGCTTCATTGTCCCAGGAGCTTCACAACAACCAGATTACTCTAGTCGCATGTCCTGGTAGGATACTGCTGGTGAAACAGCAGGTCTCATTGCAGCTTACGCTGCCGAGACAGACATTGGGACGACTTCATGTCGCACGCGTGCCTTGCTGGTACTGGCAACCCGCAATGTCTGGGCATTCCAGAGCTTGCAGATCGAAGCGAACCAACTCCATGCTGATCGCCTCGATGGGGCAGAGCCGCATCAAGCGTTTGACCAAGGTGAGCACGTTGCAGACACGACTCTCCAGGGATGGAGCAAGCCATCCGCCTGGCCTTCTACGATTCGCACAACGCGGTGTGCGATAGCGGGTATGGCGCGCACGTCGGGATCGCCTGATCGCCCGACGACTCAGAAGCGCATCGCGAATCGCCTGCCCCCGGTGGGAAAGTTCTGCCGCAAAGAGCACCTTTCCCGTCTGATCGTCGACGAGCGCGATCCCGGTGGTCTTACTGCCAGGGTCAAGTTTGACGCGCAATGGCTGCACTCGTGGAGAATGCACCGCTTTTTTGAGGATCAAGGTGAACGGATAGCGTTTGAGGACAGCGGCTTTTCCCGCTTTGAGCAAGCAGCGTGCTTCCCCGGGATGAATGGGGTTGAGCGGTTTCTTGTTGGTATCGACAACAAACACGAATGACATAGCATGTGCTCCTTTCAGAGCCTCCGCTTGCGCGGGTAATGTGTTCCTCGACAAGGTTACTGAGCGGTTTGACATGCAACACACGGGCTTGACCCTTGTAGACCTGTTTAATGCTGCACCGTAGCGGTTCAGGCTGGAAACGCACCCGAACGTACCTAAAATTCGCCTGTAACGTAGGCTTTCGCCTGAGTCTGGTCAGGTGGGCTGGTGAGATCAGGGTCCCGACCTCACCAGCCCCTAGCCTTCAGCTATGGGGTTCCTGACAGTACCTCCTGCCTACTCTTTTCAGAAATCGTTTCCTCAATTCTTCGCAACCATCTGAATTTCCTTGTCCATTAATAGTATCATATGTACCGGTCCAGCCACGCTGCCCACGCTCAAATAGCGCCTCTTCTCTGCAAGCGAGCACTACTTCTGGTCAAAAGCGTGCACCACTTACCGCTTTTCACCGTTCAATAAATAAGGAGAACACGCCAGATGCGCAGCATGTAGCCATTGAGAGGATGCGGAACTCCACTAAAGTTTGTTATAATTCAGAGAAGCGTGAAAAGGATTTTGCGCCCTTTAGCACATATAATAGGCGTGCAAAATACGGATATAGAGGACGATGGTGTGCAGGATGTCTATTTCCAATAAACATTTACTACAATCAAAACAAGCTCCGTTCGCGACGGGTACCGCTATGCGTGTCGGACTGATCGGCAATCCTGCCACACGGTCTTCCCACGCCCTCCTGCACCAGGCGGCCTTCGATGCGCTAGGTCTTCCGGCCCACTATGAGCTCTGGTATACACCATCTGCAAAGCTGGTCGAGCGCGTGCGGGCGCTCTGCGAGAAAGACTTCCTGGGTGCCAATGTCACTTTACCTTACAAGCAGACAGTCATGCCGTTACTCGACAGAATCGATGAAATCGCGGCACGCGTGGGTGCGGTGAACACCATTGTGCAGCACGACGACTACCTGTATGGCTACAACACCGATGCCGTCGGCCTGCTGCACGCGCTGGTGGAGCACGGTGTTGGGAGACAGGACGGTGAACAGGTCTCTCTTGAAGGCTACAGCGTTATCCTGCTAGGCGCAGGCGCGGTTGCACGCTGCGCGGCCTTCGCGCTGGCCTCGGCCTGTGTCGAGCGCCTCATCATCCTTGATCGTCACCTGGAACGGGCGCAGAACCTGGCAAGAGATGTGCAGCAATACTATGATGGACCCGTCTTCAGTCTGAACGACGCCAGTTTCGTCATCCCTCATTCCTCATCCATTATCATCAACGCCACCACGCTCGGCATGCACGGGGATATCAGCCCTCTGCCACCCGAAGTGCTCACGCGCTTCGATAGCGACACCTTCGTCTACGATATGATCTATAATCCGACGCAGACGCTCCTCCTCTGCCAGGCGCGCATCATGGGCCTGCGCAGCGCCAATGGGCTCTCCATGCTGCTGCACCAGGCCGCGCAAGCCTTCACCCTCTGGACGGGCCAGCCAGCGCCGCTGGATAGTATGCGCACAGCGCTGCTCTAAAACAGGCGCGACCGCGTAGATGTTGTACAATAAAGCGACGTACTACCTTGCAAAGGAGATTCTTCTCTATGAGATTCGTCAGCTTTTCTACCAACGAAATCCCCAGGCCACACCTGGGCATTGTACGCGATAACGAGGTCATCGATGTCGATCTGGCGGGACAGGCGCTAAAGCTCTCCGTCCCAGACCAGATGCTTGACTTGATCGCTCACTACGAACAGTATAGACCTGCTCTCCAGGCTATTCTAGACAAAGCCGCAAAGCGCCGCTTTACGGAGGTCAGAACCTTCGCCGAGATCGGGGCCGCACACAGCCTGGACGAGGTACAGCTCGCCGCGCCCATTCCGCAACCACGCAAAAATGTGCTATGCCTGGCCGTCAATTACAGCGAGCACGCTAAAGAAACGGCACATATTCGCGGACAGAGTGGCGACGCGCCGCAGATACCGATATTTTTTACCAAGGCGACAACGACCATCAATAGGCCCTACGGCGAGATCGTGATTGATCCGGCGGTTTCCAGCGAGATAGACTGGGAGGTCGAACTGGCTGTTATCATCGGCAAGCAGGGCAAGAATATTCGCGCTGAGGATGCCCTCTCTCACGTCTTCGGCTACACAGTTCTGAACGACGTTACCGCGCGTGACTTGCAAATGCGCCACAAACAGTTCTTCAAAGGCAAAAGCCTGGACGGTTCCTGTCCCATGGGTCCCTGGATCGTCACAGCCGACGAGATAGCCGATCCGCAAAATCTCGCGCTGCGCCTGCGCGTCAACGGAGAGACCAAACAGGATTCGAATACCAGCATGATGATCTTCTCCATCAGCCAATGTATCTCCGTCCTTTCGGCGGGCATGACGCTGGAGCCGGGCGACATTATCGCGACCGGCACCCCCAGTGGAGTTGGCTTCTCGCGCACGCCCCCGGAGTTCCTCAAGCCCGGCGACGTGGTTGAGGCCGAGGTCGAGCATATCGGGATTATCAAGAATACCGTCGTCTAAACCCCAAACAGGTTGGGCGCAGTTTTATAATCTGCGCCCGATCAGGGATTAGACATGCGCCTCTTCGCGCACCCAGGAGGGCAGAGCGCCCCACAGGTTAAGGGCCATCGCGCGCGTATGCCACAGGCGAGGAGGCGTCGTGACATCGCGATCGTAGTATTGCTGCATCTCGGTAGAGAGTTCGATATGGACGCCCTCAGCGTCGGCGCAGCACAGGAACAGATCGTTGCCCGCGCCATGGCGACCAGGACCCCAGAGGACCGCAACCTGCTGGCGACTGAGGTGGTCTGCCCAACGCAACAGTTCGGGACCGTCGCTGACGGCATACCCAATATGGTCGACCCCCTGCTTGCCTTGAGTGAACATAATGGTATGATGGTTGTTGTTGCAGCGCAGCCACGCGCTCTCACGCAGCAACCAGTCAGATATATCGAAGCCCAGCGCCTCTGTATAGAACTCGACCATCTCTTCCAGCCGCTGCGTATAGAGCGCGACATGCTGTAGGGTATATGGTCGCAACAGCACGCGCCGCGTCCGTTGCGCGCTCGCCAACAGATATTCGTCGAGCGTCACTGAGATCTCGATGCGATTGCCATCGGGATCGCTGAACCAGAGCGTATCGCCCAGTTCGGCGTCACCGTCACGCGGACTCAGCGTCAGGTCGATACCGGCCATCTTGAGGCGTGCGGCCAGCGCGGCCAGTTCAGCATCGGTATCGACTTCGAAAGAGAGGTGATGGAGTTGCGTGCGTGCAGCGGCCCTACGCCCATTGCTGCTTGTCGGACGGATATCGTTAAATAGCGCGAGAGAGTGGTGCTCTTCGCCCAGGGCAAGAAAGATATTCGCATCTTCCAGATCGATATCGCGCTCGATCGTGCTATCGGACGGCAGACGGAGATCACATCCCAGTACCTGTCGGTAAAAACGCGCCTGTGCCGGTACATCTGTTGTCCACAACCCTACATGTGCCAATTTCTTCACTTTGACCTTCTGAATCTGCTGATTGCTCACGGTTTCCTCCTGTACAAGTTCCCCGCATCCAGAGGGTGGGGTACCTGACACTATGCTATGCTGTATCATCCGTAATCATACAGACCTTCTAGAGGAGGGTCAACGAAATTACCCGAAGGTCATGTATATTTACACAACTAAACGCCCATAGCGAGGATACCCGCGCATATCCCACATATCACGTCCCTTCTTCGACAGACTCTTCTTGCTCTGTTGCACGCGCTTCATCAATCTCAGCCATAAGGCTCTCCACATCTACGCGCGAGAGGTCGATCGTCTCCAGCACACGGATGAGCGGCGTCGGGGGCATCGGCGTCTCTGGAAAATGGGCCGCCGCGGCTGCGCGGCGCTTGTACGGTGTAGAGACTTGCTTGCGCCCACGCCTCAACACTAACATATCGTAGATCTTGTCGCATAGGAGGCGCGTCAGCAGCATAATGATGACAGACCACGCCAACGCCAGCAGGAGCAAGAGCATCCAGTACTGAAACACCAGCACGCCCAACAGAATTGCACCGACCAACAGGACAAACAGCAGGATATGGTAGAAGAAACGCAGATGCGGCGTAACACGTCGCCTCTTCGTCTCCCACCATATCCTCTTCAGCGTCAGGAGCCGACGCTGCTGCGCTATCCGGCTCGTGGCTATGCCCCTGCGCACGCGACTGGGCCAGAGCGCATTGCTGATGCCGCTCGCCCCTAATCGCGTTATCTGTACAAAGCTCCTGTCTCCGCCTGCCCTGCTCACCTTGCTCTCCTTGCTTGCCCTGTTCACCATCCCTATAAACCCGCCTCTGCATGCCCCCGCCCTTCCAGGCGTGGGGTACCTGACCTCCCGGCTACGCTACTGAAGTGCCGGCATATTCACCGGCTGACTCCAGCACCTGCATGCGACATACTAGCCCACCCCTGGCCCACTCCACAGCTTCCCCACGGTTATTCCACGCGTAGAACATGTTTATCTCTGGCGACAACCCAGGCCCCTTCTTCCTCAATACCCCACTCCCTGTTGAAAAAATGTGAAAACGCACTCCCTCGACCGGCGACGATATCAGACACTCCGACGCCCCACGTCACCTGCTCTCCCCTCACCCCACGCTCCAACGAGCCGTCCCTCCATTTCGTGTTGCCACCGCTGCCCCTCACTGACCTCACTAACATGCTTCTGCAAACGGAATAACTACCTGTGTACCCCCACCCCTTAAAGGCATATCGCTCGCGCAACATGCCCTGCTATGTTCACATACCGGCACTTCACTAGCGCTCCAGGAATCCAGCTTCTACCATGAAGGTTAGAAGCGCGCTTGCTCTATCCTTCTCTGTATACTGAATATAGTGAAAGGCTCGCTTCTTTCGAAGCAATCTGAAGACATTTTTTACGCTTGGTTGGTATAATGCACTTCTTACCGATCACGTATGAATATTACACTCTTGCCGTCTACTCACGGTTGCGAAAATGTAGAGATCAAGTTAAGATTGTTTATTCTTTTCTTCGAATTCTTAACCTTTTTATAGATATTTGCAACTATATGATTATGACTTATTTGTATATATTCATTTATCAATGCTAGATGTAGCAGATACTTCCTGGCTGGGCGGAGGGTTGCAAGGTCGGTGGTCGAGGAGAAACGCCAAAAGGAGGGGGTTATGCGGCCTCGTACAGGCTGAAGTTCTTGACGAGGATCGTACCGCCGACGGTACTGTTATTCATGAGGAGTGTACATCCCAGAATGGTGAAGTAAAGTCCAATTCTTGCCAGAGCTGATCAATTTCTTCAACTGTTTTGCGCCGCCAGTCAACCTCCATGCGATCAACATACCAGGCTTGCGCAAGTTTCCATTGCTGCTCTAACGAAATGACGGCTCCACGCGGCTGCTTCCATTGTTCGCACCAGCGGTTCACATGCTCCTCCGACCGGAAGAGGAGGATCGTCTTTCAAGCAAAGACGACATTTTTCCACCAATCCTTTGGAGGAAGCGCCATGTGAACGCATCCTGAAGCGTCTATCAGAGAGCCGTTGCGAATCTCAACACGCATGGCATCGTTACAACATCCACACGCCGTAAGCACCTGACCATCTTCTGGTAACATGGCGAGAATGCCAAGCGCGTCCCATATGCAGTTCCCCCACCAGCCGCGCTTCCCCACCTCGACAAAAAACGCTGTTGGAACAGCAGAGAACGGCTCAGCCATCAGAATTTCCCCATTGCTTTGCAGCACGAGTGCGCGTCCATCAGCCAGACGCTGGAAGGCTGCACGCACATGAGCAATGGGACAGGCAAAGGCTTGCGCGCAGTACTGGAGCGTAGGAGCTTGCCCTGTTTTCACAAATTGTTCATAGATATAGCGGCGAACCTGTTTATCAAAGACGGACAAGCTATTACCCCTCGTCCTCGACGTGGATGCGCCCATGCACCACGTTAGGCGAAGGTGAGTAGGAGGGCGGGTCCCAATCGAATTTGACTTTCTGGCGGCGAATCGGGACATCCGTCTGTAGCTTGTCGGCACCATTTTCGCGTGTCAGCAAGACCTGCATCTGCTGCTCATCGACCTCCAGGCGGCGCGAAATGACGGAGAGCACCTCGGCGCGAATCATTTCGAGCACCTCGGGATTCACCTTCAGGCGATCGTGGACGAGCACAACTTTCAAGCGTTCCTTCGCCATCTCGCCGGGAGTCGGCTTCTTGCGGCCAACCATAAACTCAAAAACACCCATTGCTTCCCTCCCTTTATGACGACTGAGAGCGTACCCGCTTCTCAGGCAAGGCTGGACCGAAGCCCATCAGACGGCGTAACCGTTCCAGGAGCGTTGGAGCTTCTTCGACTTCTGTGAGTGGAACTTCTTCGCCGAGGAGGCGCTGCACCGCGTTCAGATAGGCGCGTCCGGCACGCGAGCGTTTGTCGTAGACGGCAGGCTCTCCCTTGTTGGTTGCTACAATGATGATCTCATCTTCGGGAATGATGCCCAGCAGGTCAATGCCCAGCACCTCCAGCACGTCCGCGACATCCATCATATCGCCGCGCTTGACCATCTCCGGGCGCAGGCGATTGAGGATCAGGCGCGGCTCCGGCTTCCCTGCCGCCTCGACCAGGCCGATGATACGATCGGCGTCACGCACCGAGGCCATCTCTGGATTGGCAACGATAATGATCTCGTCGGCTCCCACAATCGCATTACGGAATCCCTGTTCGATACCGGCAGGCGAGTCGATCACCACAAAGTCGAATTCCTGGCGCAGCTGCTGGCAGAGTTGCTCCATCTGCACACTATTGACGGCGTTCTTATCACGCGTCTGTGCGGCGGGCAGGAGGAATAAATCGGGCATGCGTTTGTCTTTGATCAGGGCCTGGCGCAGGCGGCATTGGCCCTCCACAACGTCTACCAGGTCATAGACGATGCGATTCTCCAGGCCAAGCACGGCGTCAAGGTTGCGCAGGCCAATATCCGAGTCTACTACGGCAACCTTCTTGCCTTGCATAGCGAGAGCCGTGCCAAGATTCGCCGTTGTGGTTGTTTTGCCAACTCCGCCCTTCCCCGATGTAATGGTGATCACCCGGCTGTCCATACAACACTCCCTATATCATAGAAGAACTACTCCGACTATTGTAAGCGAACGGTTTTCCAGATTTCTATTTTATCTAGTATACCACGAATCAATATTTATACCAGGGTACACTTTTTAAAATAAACTGATTCTGGACTTCCGTTCGCGCTCTGTCTGGACTGCCTGGAAGCGGGAAAGCCTCTCGTGCCGCCGAATATTTCTTCCCTTCCCTATTTACGTGGAGCGCGCCCGCTGACCCAGGTCTCAACAATAATCTGTCCTTGTTTGATCACGGCTACCTCCGGACGGGGTTGCGCCGCAAAGCCCTCCGGGGGACGCGATAGGAGATGCGCGATGCGCAACTGTACGGGAGACAATTGCAGCGAGCAGACGATGGCCTGCTCGTTATCGGGGTAGCCCGCGTGTACCATGCCGCGCAACACGCCCCACACAAGAATATCTCCCCCCGCGACAATCTCGGCACCGGGATTTACGTCGCCGAGCACAACTACGTTGCTTGTATGATGTATCGCCTGGCCGGAACGGATGGTGCGCCTCAAGAAGAGGGTATCCTCCGACTCTCGCGGATCTTTCTGTGCCTGCAGCTCAGCCTCGGTCTCGTAAGACGCTTCCTCAAGCGGCAACGTGACCGTCTTTGTTTCCCTGACGACTTCCGCAACCTTCTCAAGCGGCCTGACCGACATTTGATAATGCGCAAGCAAATTTTCGAGTTGGATGCGCTCGCTTACACGCAGATGCCTTCGCGTGGTATCTACCGTCAGCGCGGCACCACGAAAAAAGGACGGTGCCTCCGCCAGCCGATCGGCCAATGCGCCCAGCAGGTCGCCAAAAGGCGTCTCCGGCTCTAGAGTTAAAAGCAAGCCACTACGCGTGCCTTTGATAGCTATATATCCTTGCACAGATTGTGCTTCCTCCTTCTCCAGCCTGCCTGGTTGCTCTCGTGCCCCTGACTCTTCTCGTCCCGATTGGTCCTCCATACACTCAGTCCCTATTCGCTACTGGAAGCAGGATGTCGAAAATGCTACACTCTTCAGTAGGGATGGGGCTTGCCTCCATCCGGCTCGTGAGCCGCATAATGGACAAGCGGATGGAGGCAAACCCCATCCCTACTGATTATTTGTGATTAAGACCTCGCGTATGCCTGTACACCCGCTTACGCGCGTCACTACCATATTGATATCATACAGTATAAGCATGGAACCTTCAAAACGCAATAGAATCAAGGCTTCTATAGCCTGATCGGAATACTTGTGCAAGGGAGGGCTTGCCTATCCTTCTGCAACGTACCATAATGGAAAGGGCACGACACCTACATAAAGGTACTGACGAGGCGGCGCTTCGTCTGCTAAGATTTGATATGGAGAAAAGAATGGCCGCTTTTATGGATTTTCCCACGCCCCGCGAGCATGTGCTCACGTATGGCGACACGAAGATAGGCGTGATCCCTGAATTGAGCCTGGTTTCGCATTTCCAGGTGGGCTCCTGGCCGGTACTCTATCGACCAGCGGAGACGGGCAATGTGAAGCGCTGGGGCCTGCCGCTGATGATCCCTAACTTCTCTCGCCTTAAAGATGGCATCTTTCAAGAAAAGGGTACGACGCTGCCCATCCACGGCTTCGGGCGCGACCTTCCGTGGTCGGTTGTCGCGCAGGATACGACGAGCATAAGCATTCAGCTGAGCAGTAGCGATGCGACGCGTCCCAACTATCCCTACGAGTTTACCTTTACTGTGCGCGTGGTCGCGGGCGAGGGCACGCTTACCTATATATTGACAATGCAGAATAACGGCGACGAAGTGATGCCGATCGCGCCGGGCTTCCATCCCTATTTCAGCGTAGACCAGTCCGCCAAAGCGCGCATGGTGGCCGATGGTCCTACGGGCTTTGGCGTTTCGGCGTTTCAGTGGGATACGCAGCCGCCCGACAATCCCTATCCCTTCCCGCACGCTGTCACTATACGCGTTCCTGGACATGGCACCCTGACGATCGCTGAGAAGCCCGACGACGGCAATTATCTGCTGACGACCATGCAGGTCTGGTCCGAGCCAGTGACCAAACCCGATCATGCCTTCGTCTGCTTCGAGCCTATTGTTACCGCCGAGGATGGCCTCAACCGCCCACACGACCGGCTCAATATCGCGCCACACACTTCTCAGCAGATCGTCCTACAATTGACGGCGCAACCCTTTTAGAGTTAAGAATACGTAACCCAGGTTAAGATACCTTAACCTGGGATAAACGATAGTGCAGTCACATTGTCCAACATTCTCCTCCTTACCGACGTATACATTTACAGAACACACTATTTTCTAACCTCTCTCTACGTGAGAAGTTCGGAATATGCTTGAAGCTGTTCATTAGGAAAAAACGGAAAAGCACTACCCTACGCGTGCATTTCCAACATCCTTAAGATATAATAGGTATGTTGCCGTCTTATGGCCCACGCCGTGGAACGACCTACCCCTTCCCGCTTGCAAATGGGATAATGCACGCTGGAAGTCCAGAAAGCAGGTACTTCTCTTATGAAGAAACAGCCGGATAATGTGTACTGGCTACAAAATAATACGAACGATCGGCAGAAGCCGACGCGCCCTGGTCGCCCCAATGGACAGACGCCTCAGCCGCGTCCAGCGAACAATCTGAATCGCTGGCTCTTGCTCATCGTGGGCATTCTGCTGATCATCTACGTCGTGAACTGGTTCAATAGCGCGAACCAGAGCAGCAGTGCACCACAACGCACCGAGCTCAACTATACGCAATTCAATCAGCAGATCAATAATAACAATGTGAAAACGGCTGCCCTGATCGGGCAAAGCGATATTACCGGGACGCTGAAATCTCCGGTAAACAACCAGACGCAATATCATGTGTACCAGCTGCCCAATGGCGACCCCACGCTGCCGCAGAAGCTTATCGCCAGCGGTGCTACGGTCAACTACCAGGCACCCCCCGATAACACATTCTGGCTGAGCCTGCTGGTCGACTTCCTGCCCTGGATTTTCCTGATCGCAGCTATCTTCTTCTTCAGCCGTCGCGCCTCGCAGGGGCAACAGGGCATCTTTAGCTTCGGCAAGAGCCGCGCCAAGTTGATTCTGGAGGACCGCCCGAGCACGACGTTCGCCGATGTCGCGGGCGTCGATGAGTCGAAGTACGAACTGCAAGAGGTCGTGGAGTTCCTGAAGACACCGCAGAAGTTCCAGCGCCTGGGCGGCAAGATTCCTCGCGGCGTGCTGCTGGTGGGGCCTCCCGGAACCGGTAAGACGTTGCTGGCACGCGCGGTGGCAGGCGAAGCGGGCGTTCCCTTCTTCTCGATGTCCGGCTCGGAGTTCGTGGAGGTGCTGGTTGGCGTCGGTGCCAGCCGCGTCCGCGACCTGTTCGACCAGGCGAAGAAGGCTTCTCCCAGCATCATCTTTATCGACGAAATTGACGCTGTGGGTCGCCAGCGCGGCTCCAGCATCAACACCAACGACGAGCGCGAGCAGACGCTCAACCAGTTGCTGGTAGAGATGGATGGCTTCGATAATCGTCAGGCCGTCGTTGTGATCGCGGCAACCAACCGGCCCGATGGACTCGATATGGCCCTCTTGCGTCCTGGCCGCTTCGACCGCCGCGTGACGGTCGACCGCCCCGATTGGAATGGTCGCCTCGCCATCCTGAAGATTCACGCACGCAGCGTGCCGCTATCCCCCGATGTGGATCTGGTCCGCGTCGCGCGCAGTACGACGGGCATGGTGGGCGCTGATCTGGCGAACCTTGTCAATGAGGCAGCTCTGCTGGCCGCCCGCCGCAATCAGGACAGCGTGACGCAAAGCAATTTCGATGAAGCGTTGGACAAGATTCTCCTCGGCGCGGAACGCCCGCTTGTACTTAGCGACGAGGATCTGGATGTGACCGCTTATCACGAAGGGGGACACGCCCTGCTAGGTCTCCTGTCGGAAGGGGCCGATCCCGTTACGAAAGTGACGATCGTGCCGCGTGGTCAGGCGCTCGGCGTTACGATGTCTACGCCGCTTGACGACCGCTACAACTACTCCAAGGAGTATCTGCTGGTGCAGGTTTTGACCGCGCTGGGAGGCCGCGCCGCCGAGCAGGTGGTCTTCAACAGTATCACAACAGGCGCGGAGAACGATCTGCAGCGCGTGACGGCGATTGCACGCCAGATGGTCACGCGTTGGGGTATGAGCGAGCGCCTGGGCGCTATCTCGTTTAGCGAGCGCCAGAGCCCGTTCTCGGGCGGTGGCGATACCGGCGCGCCCTCCGATTATAGCGAAGAAACAGCCGAGCTGATCGACGATGAGGTCGAGAGTATCGTGCGCGCCCGCTATAACATGGCTGTCGAGCTGCTTTCTACCTATCGTCCAACCCTCGATCGTATCGCGCAGGAACTGCGCCGCCTGGAGACGATCGATTCCAAACAGTTGCTGAGGATTATGGAAGAGACGGGCGCGCCGATCGCATCAACGCAGTTCGCGCCCAGCCCCAAGCAGCCCAACGTTACGCTGGCACCGACCCCACCGCCGATCCTGCCGGGCACGACGGAAACCCAGTAATAAAGACGTAACAAAAATGATAAGGACTCGTCTCGCGGGTCCTTATTGCATTTCCAGAGGATACTGAAATTATTTTGTGCCTTCCAGAAAAGCGCGCATGCCAGGATTCTGATACCTGAGTCTAACATACAGGCGTATCCCCTTCAAGAAGATGGAAGAAAAAGAAATAGGTGTAGCCCTTGTTCGCACCTCATTCGTATTACTATTTAAGTGGTACAATATACCAATCCCCCTGTGCCAGAACCTATCCTTTTACGTCGGTACAGCTCGTGATATCTAGAACATAGTAAACAAGAGATGAGGGAAACACTATGGCAAAGACGCAGACATCCACTACCGAACGGCAGAAGGCCGACAAGCGTAAAAAGCAAGCGAAACAGGAAGCAAAGGCGATGCTCAAGGTAGAGCAGGCGAAGAAAGATGTGCAGAAGGCGGAGCAGAAGGCCGCTAAGGCCCAGACAAAACTCGAAGCGCGCCGCACCCGCCTGCACGACCTTGAACATAAATTAGACCAGGCACGCGCTCCACAACAGTCCGAGACGGACCAGGAGTCGCAATCCCCGTTCCTTACACCGGAGAGCGCTCAGAATAACGGCGCTACCGCTTCCGGCGCTGCAACGACCGGCATTAGCACGCCAGCGTTCGATGACACCCCCGGTATGCCACCGATCGATGCTGCCGCCGCCTCCAGTGAGGCCGCGAGCGCGCCACAGGTCGACACCGGTGCGATAGCAGCATTTCATAGCGCATCTATCGAGCCCTCGGAGGGTCGCGACGATATCGCCTCCGACCAGGGAACAGATCAGGCGACAGGTGAGGACCAGGCGGCGCAACAGGTCATCAATGCCGACGCTAGCTCGACCTTCGAGCCAGCCGAAGGCCGCGAGGATATCTCTTCCGCCGACACCCCTTCCTCCAACGATGGCGATCAGCCCTTGACTGAGGCCGAGAGTGATACGACGACAGATCCGACCAGCGAGGAGGACGCTTCTTCCAACGACGATGACGAGGCTCTCACCGAGGCGGAAAGCGATACGACGAAGGACCCGACCAACGCGTGGGGTGATTCCTCTAACGCCGCTTCCTCCAACGACGGAGACCAGCCCCTCACTGAGGCCGAGAGCGATACAACGGCAAACCCAACCAACGCGGAGAGCGATACGCCAGAAGACACCGCCGACAATACAGCTGCTGCAACAAGCGAAGGGAACTAAGAGCAGCGCACGCGGCGCTCCACAAGAGTGTAGGGGGTGGTCAGGGGCGGCTCGCCACCCCTGACCACCCCCTCACTCTTGTTTGCAGAACGGTATCAGAACTTCTCTAGCGGCAGCAGAGAATGCTTCACCTTCAATTCAGGCGTCAGCACGCCGCGTTCCTTCAATCGCAGATAGAGCCACAGGGCAATGCCTAGCAGCAATCCGCCAAAGAGATAGCCTCCAAGCACGTCGCTGGCCCAGTGATCTCCCAGATAGATGCGCGAGGGGCCGACCATCACGACGAAGAACGCCGGAACGATAAGCAGAATATAGTTCCACCAGCGTTTCCTGTTGAAAAGGATCAGTCCCAGCGAGAATAACAATCCCCAGAAGGCGACATATGACATAACGTGCCCACTGGGAAAACTCTGCCCCGTTGCATGCTGGATAATCTCTACGAATTGTGCTGACGGGCGCGGACGGCTCACCAGCAACTTCAGCAGCACGTTCAACACGGAGCTAATGACGGAGAGCCCGATGATGAAGAGCGCCTCCAGGCGCAGGCGCAGCAGCCAGAAGACAAGAGCGGTAAGAGCAATCAGCGCGGAAAAGACTATCGCCTGGTTCCCAAAGTAGCTTACGGCGATCATTGTCCATTTTATTAACGGCGTCTGGTTCTCCTGAAACTCGCGTGTGATCGCTACGTCGACAGGCAGCACGGGATTAAAATGTACATAAACGGCTAATAGCGAAAAAAGTACGAATTCGATTATATAAATTATAATCAGTATCTGACCACGGCGTGATGAACGATACCACGGCTCGCGATTACGCGCAACCTCATCCCGCGCCTGCTCCATCACATTTTGCACGTTCTCTTTCAAAGGTTCTTTTCCGGGCTCCTGCTGCATGCCTTTCCTTCTCCGCCAACTTTAAAGACGTAGTTACATATTTTTACACATCCCAGGGGACAATAGTATTACGCGGTTGAGAGTAAGAACGTTTCTTTTTACTGGAAATTGATTGTAGAGGGATATTGACGGACGCACCGCCTTCTCGCTATAGTAGCTAGAGAAACAGGAGGATCTCATCGATGGCAAACCTCGAAATTCGCTCTGCGCGCCCGGAAGACCGCGCTCCCATACTGGCATTCAGCCGCGAGACATGGTCGTGGGGCGACTATATTCCTTATGTGTGGGACGAGTGGCTGCAAGATCCCGCCGGTCGCGTGCTCGTTGCAACGTTGGATGGGCAGCCAGTCGGTATGGTTTATATGCGTATGTTGACCGCCAGCGATGCCTGGCTGCAAGGGCTACGCGTGGCACCGCAGTCTCGCCGCCAGGGTATTGCGGGCGAATTAAATCAGGCGGTCTTTGTTGAAGCGATGCAGCGCGGTGCCCAGTATATTCGGCTGGTCGTCGATTCCGAAAATACTGACTCTATTCATCTCTGGGAGCGCGCATTTATGCGCGTGGTGGGCGGTTTCTCGCTCGGCTCGGCCTCTCCCACACTCTCCACGCCTGCCACGAAACGCTCCGTGGAGGATGCGGCCCAACTGGCTACGGTCTCCGATCTGGATGAGATCATCGACTACCTGAATGCCTCGAATGTCTTTCCGCTTACCGGTGGCCTGTACTACGCGGGCTTTACCGCCTATCCGATCACCGCTGAGCTATTGCAGGAGAAGATAGCGGCGCAACAGGTCTACCTGCTGCGCCGCTGGGACCGCCTGGACGGGCTGGCAATCGCCGAGGTGCGCGAGGAGCGCCAGGGCAGGCAATTATCGCTCGGTTACATCGACGGCACGGCCATCGAGCCAATCAGCCTGCTCGCCTACGACCTGCGCCGCCAGCTACCTGCTTTAGGCGCTGAGAGCGTGCGCGCCTATATTCCCGATATCCTCCTGCTGCGCGATGCCTTCACGGGCGTCGAATACGATTGGAATGGCAATCTCTTTTTTACGTACGAGCGGGGATTGGCATGAGCTGGCAGCCTAAACCGCCAGCTCGGAACGGCGCGCCGTGAGCTTGCCCACGCGCTCCTCCTGGGCCGCCAGCTTCTCCCGCTCCTTCTCGACCACCTCTGGTTTTGCCCGCGAGACGAAGTTTTCGTTCGCCAGCTTGCCTTGCAGGCGCGTGATCTCCTGCTGTGCCTGGGCGATCTCTTTGTCGAGGCGCTCAAGTTCTTTGCCGATATCGAGCATACCGGCAAGCGGCAGGTAGATCTCTATATTGTCCGCCAGCAGGCTCATCGCCTGTTGTGGCTTCTGATCCAGCACCTTATGCAGTTGCGGCTTCTCCGTGCGCGCCAGGAATTCGATCAGCGGAGCCTGGGCCGCGAAGACGCCGAGCAGGTCGCCCACGGCCATAATCACGGGGATGCGGCGCGAGATCTCGACGTTCATCTGGTTGCGCGCGTCGCGAATACGCGTGATTACCTCCTGCAACAGGGTAAACTGCTGCTCGGCCTCTTCGTCGAGCGAGAGCATCGCGGCATACGGCCAGGACGCCACGATCAGAGCGGGCGCGGGCCAGCGCTCGGGCGTCGGCTCGCTTGTACGGTAAAGGTGCTGCCAGACCTCCTCGGTGACGAAGGGCATGAAGGGATGCAGCAGGCGCAGGCTCTGATCGAGGACCATGCGCAGGATGCCCGCCGTCGAGCGGCGCGTGCGCTCCTCGCCCTGCATCTGTACCTTGGCAATCTCCACGTACCAGTCACAGTAGTCGGACTTGAAGAACTCGTAGAGCTGTCGACCCGCTTCGCCCAGCTGGAAATCGTCGATCAGGTGCGTCACAGATTGCGTCACGCGTGCTAAGCGATGCAGAATCCAGCGATCGGCCAACGTCTCCGGCTGCACTTCGTTCTCGGCGGGGACGCCGCCACCGACCTCAGCCGTAGTGATCAGCACGAAGCGCGAGGCGTTCCAGATCTTGTTCGCGAAGTTGCGGTTGCCCACGATGCGATCTTCGACCAGCTTCATATCGTTGCCGGGCGTGCTGCTCGTCGCCAGGGTGAAACGCAGCGCGTCGGTTCCGTACTGGTTCATGACTTCAAGAGGATCGACCACGTTGTTCTTGGACTTGCTCATCTTCTCGCCCTTCGCGTCGCGCACCAGACCATGCAGGTAGATGGTATCGAAAGGAATCGTCCCCATAAAATGGATGCCGGACATCACCATGCGCGCCACCCAGAAGAAGATGATATCGTAGCCCGTCTCCATCACTGAGGTCGGATAGTAACGCAACAGGTCGGCGCTCTTATCGGGCCAGCCCAGCGTGCTGAAGGGCCACAGCCACGAACTGAACCAGGTGTCCAGCACGTCCTCGTCCTGGTGAATGGCGCTGCTATCACAGTGCGCGCAGTTCGTCGGGTCCTCGCGGCTCACCGTCATCTGCCCGCAGGTGTCGCAGTACCAGACCGGAATGCGATGCCCCCACCAGAGTTGGCGCGAGATCGTCCAGTCGTGAATATTCTCCAGCCAGTCAGTGTAGACCTTCTCGAAGCGCTCTGGCACAACCTTAATCAGGCCATAGTTGACTGCGGCCAGCGCGGGCGTCGCCAGCGGCATCATCTTCACAAACCACTGCAAGGAGATGAGCGGCTCGACCACGGTATCGCAACGCTGACAATGTCCCAGCGGCACGACATAATCCTCGATCTTCTCGACCTGACCAAGCTTCTCAAGGTCGGCCACAAGATTTGTGCGCGCCTCGTAGCGGTCCTGTCCCGCGTATGGACCGGCCTCCGCCGTCATCTTCGCATCGAAGCCGATCACCTGAACGGATGGCAGGTGGTGACGCTGCCCAATCTCGAAGTCGGTCGGATCGTGCGCGGGCGTGACTTTGACGGCACCGGTGCCAAAGGCGGCATCCACGGCCTCGTCCGCCACGATCGGAATTGCGCGCCCGACCACCGGCACGATGGCCTTGCGCCCGATGAAATCTTTGTAGCGCGGATCTTTCGGATTCACGGCGATCGCGGTATCGCCCAGAATCGTCTCGGGGCGCGTGGTGGCGACGTTGATATATTCAGTCTTGCCCGCGTCGTGGCCCTCTTCAGGCTGGAGCGGATAGCGCACATAGGTCAGCGTTCCCGGCGTATCGATGTGATTGACTTCCAGGTCCGAGATGGCGCTCATGCAGCGCGGGCACCAGTTGATGATGCGCTCGCCACGGTAGATCAGCCCCTCGTCATACAAGCGCACGAAGACCTCGCGCACCGCCTTCGAGAGACCCTCGTCCAGCGTAAAGCGCTCGCGTGACCAGTCGCAGGAAGCGCCCAGGCGGCGATGCTGATCCTGAATGCGGCTCTTGTATTGGCGCACCCACTCCCAGACGCGCTCGATAAAAGCCTCGCGCCCGATGATATGGCGGTCCGTCCCCTCTTTCGCGAGCAGGCGTTCAACCACGGTCTGCGTCGCAATACCCGCGTGATCCTCGCCGGGCACCCAGAGCGTCTCGTCGCCCCGCATGCGATGATAGCGGATCAGGATATCCTCAACCGTCGCCGTGATCGCGTGCCCCAGATGCAGCGCGCCGGTCACATTGGGCGGCGGCATACCGATTACAAAAGGCTTGCGCGCGGGATTGGGGCGCGGCTTGAAGTAGCCGCCTTCCTCCCAGAAGCGGTACCACTTGCCCTCGACAGCCTGCGGCTCGTATGTCTTCGGTAACGCTGGCGGCGTGTTCAGCGTCTCGTTGTCTTTTCCCTGTTCAATCATAGCTCCTCCTAAGTTGCTGGGCATAGAAAAAAGCCCTTCCCCGTCAAGGACGAGAAAGGACCTGCTCGTGGTACCACCTTGTTTCGACCAACCGGTGCCCTATCTGGGGCAGGTTGATCCTCATTGGTGCTTTAACGGGCACACCCGCGGAGACTATTCTCCGGACTCACAGGCGACCTTCGATGCGTTTATCCCGAGGAAGACTTGCAGCCTATGATCTTCCCTCTCTCGCGGTCCCCGGCACCTACTCTTCCTGCTCCTCGTCGTTTCAGTAGGGATGGGCCTTGCGTCCATCCTCTTCCCCACACATGATCGTTGGGCCGGATG
>JALYTQ010000002.1:0-15038 GCA_030854195.1 Chloroflexota bacterium | reverse complement strand
GGATGGACGCAAGGCCCATCCCTACTGGATACATTTTTTGTTAGTGTTAGTCTAACGAGTATGAGAACAGTTGTCAAGGGGCGAATATTCCTGTGGCAGCGCTCAAGAACTCTCGCCATAAGCCGATAAGTACAGTAGACACATTGATACTTTCAGTACTCTCATTGCAGTATCCTCAAGCGAAGCGACATGCCGTCTGGGCCAGATCGCTCACGCCTTGAGGGATTGTATATAGGAAGGCCAGGAAGATCAAATGTTTTGATAATAGGTTATTAGTACCGCACGCACATGACTATAGCTGGTTGGCTATAGCCCATAATGTATCATGATGTTACCGTCGGGTAGACATCCCGTTACTACAATGAGAGCGAGATTTTTGAAGAGCTTATTTGTAGAGATACATCGGTACATCCTTGTATTGTAATGTAAGCCTGTAGGAGGAACACGATTGAAAATCATGGTGGCGGACGACGACCGCGACATGGTAGACATGCTGAGCTACTGGCTCAAAGGACATGGGTATGATGTGGTGCGGGCATTTGATGGAGAGCAGGCAGTCAAACGTTGGCGCGAGACGTTACCAGATCTCGTTATTCTAGATATTCAAATGCCGAAGCTCGATGGGTTCGAAGTATGTCGCCAGATGAGAAGTGAAACAAATTCGATGGTCTTGATCCTGACAGCTCAAGACCGCGAGGACGACGAGGTACGTGGGCTGGAACTGGGTGCCGATGACTACCTGCGCAAACCCTTCAGCCCCCGTCAATTGCTGGCACGCATTAAAGCAATTATGCGCCGCTCTTCCAGCACACGCGGTTCCGCCGGATCGTCTTCGATTACGGTCGGGCCTGTGACCCTGGATGCGATGCGCCACGAGGTGACAAGAGATGGGACCAAGGTCAGACTTACTCCGACCGAGAGCCGTCTCCTGCATCTACTCATCACCCATACCGGCCAGGTGCTGACGACGGATATGATCATCGAACGCGTCTGGGGCTACGACGAGGCTGGAGACTCCGGCCTGGTGAAGACACACATTCGGCATCTGCGCCAGAAAGTTGAGCCCGATCCCAATAGCCCTCAGTTTATTATGACCGTTCCGGGCGTTGGTTATACCTTCACTGCCCCGGTTACTGTCGAGTCATAACAGAACAGCGATGGTCCCGACCTCCTACCCGCGACGACGCGCACGAGGTTGGGACTCTCGCCTGTAGACCACTACAGTTCTAAGTATGGTACCCTCTTAACCGGCTTTTCTACATCTTAACCATACTGTAACAAATTTTTTATGGACTCTTTCGTTCCAGCGTTTATACTTTATTCATACCCCCCCATTGCGCCTCTCGCTACAGTCGTATAGCAAGTGAGCAGGCTCTATTCTTA
This sequence comes from Chloroflexota bacterium, assembly GCA_030854195.1. GTDB lineage: Bacteria > Chloroflexota > Ktedonobacteria > Ktedonobacterales > Ktedonobacteraceae > JACDAE01. The sequence continues at coordinate 13,655 of JALYTQ010000002.1, read as the reverse complement.
TGGGAAAGGGGATGAACGTTATGTTCAGGCAATTTAGCAAAGAAACCGAGGCGCTGTTAGCGGCATGACCATGAACTCTAAGAAACGCGATACGTCTGCGCGCTTACTTGCGGCACACCCGAAACAGGCTCTCCAGCACCTGAAGCCCTGTAATTGCCTGCCGCTCTCCTCACTCCATAAGGACGTACAGGAGCAAGCTGATTGGGCGGAAGGCGAACAGATTGTGCCCGCGCAACAGGAGCTAGCCGCGAGACTGCGCGCAATGCTGAATACGCTGCTCCCCCGTATAACACCGGTGAGCGTCTTTCTGCTGCATATCTCTCAATGGGAACGCGCCGCCATCGTTCCGCAATCGCCACTCCCCTCACAGCGCCATCGCTATCACGCTCCCCCTGGCCTGCTGGAACAGGTTATGGCAAACGTGAACCGCGTGCTGAGAATTGACGACCGGGTGCTGACACAGGAAAATGTAGGAGTTGCAATCATTCTACCCAATGTCGATCAACAGGGCGCGCAAGGGATTCTTGAGCGCGTGTATCGCAGCATTAGCCTGCTACAGGCGGAGACGGTTATTCCACCGCTGACGCTCGATACGACGATCCTGCTGGGCATGGGCACGTATCCCGTAGCCGGGCCATCCGTGGAACACCTTCTCTACGCCACCGGCCTGACCGCGCGCCGCTTTACCCTGCGACCAGCCCTCACGTCACATCTATGGGATACACAATCTATACTGAACCGCGAGGATGAGTCGACCCAGGACAAGAAAGGGCTGCCCGGCATCCCCTTCATGAGCCTGCCACAAACGGTCCCCCAGCGCCTGAAACACTTCATCCCCTATCCGCTGGCCCTTGAAATGCGCTGCGTCCCCGTTGGCCGCGATGCCCATTGCCTTACGGTTGCTATGGTTGATCCTACCAACGTCGAGAACATCGCCCGCCTGCAAAGTGCCACCGACATGACCATCTTCCCCGTCTCCTGCGATCTGGAAGAACTCTACACGCTGCTGGCGAAAAAGTGGTAGCAGGCGTCAATTCTCCATTGCTCTTCTTGGATAGATGGTTGCGGATGTCACACTCTTTTGACAATGAAATTAACCATTTCGCAACCTTTCCTTAACCAGGAAGAGCATCACCATTGGTTACTATAACATGTAATGAGACAATATTCTTCTCTCATGAAACAGTCTTAGCATTTTCTTGTTAGTGTCGGCACTTATCTACTATTTTAAGGAGAAAAGACATGGTAGTTCAAATGATTCAAGACGATACTTTGCTCACCTTCAAAGAAGCGATGGGCTATCTACGCGTCAGCCGCTCAACACTCTATCGCTTGATGTGGTCGGGCCAGCTCACCGGGCACAAGGTTGGCAGCACGTGGCGCTTCTACCGCGATGATCTGCGCGCGTGCGTCGATCGCGAGATGACAATGGCCGCCCTGCCAACGGGCGCTGTTCTCAATAGCGTCATCAACTAGCTCATCGCGCCTGCTGTCTCTCATGCTATACTTATATGCCCTATACTTATAAAATATAATAAAAAGAGCGGAACGGTTTAACGATAACCGTTCCGCTCTTTTTATTTGCACGCTTTAGATTCTATCGAAGTCAACGATCTTCCAGGTATTTCCGCTCTTCTGGAGTGTGAGCAGCACACTATAGCTCTGCTTTGCGCGCGCGACATTGACAACAACGGTGAAATGGGACAGGTCGACCCCGGTGCCGGAGTTTGTGCTAAAGTTTCCCAACGTTGCGGTATACGAGCGCACTGCTCCATACTGGTTATCGGCATTCTGAGCCTGCTTTGTGAACGAGTCAAGGGTGAGACCGCTCAAGGTTCCCTGCGGCGTAATATACCCAAAGGCGCTACTATAGTCCTTGTTCTGCAGAGCTGCATAGTAGTCGTTGGCGACATTGACGGTGTTCTCCGTCGGGCCGACGGTGCTGGCAAAAAAATTGTAGAAGGACCAGCCGCAGAAACTACAGGCTGCCAGCAACAGCACAGCCAGGATAGAGATGGTGATCCAGAGCCAGCGATAGGATTTTTTCTTCTGCACCGGTGGAGCAAAGGCAGGTCCCGGCGGCGCACCCGGCGGCGCAAAACCCGCTGCCTGGGCTGGTCCTGCGATCGGTTGCGCCACAGGAGGAAGAGGAGGTGGTTGGAAAGAAACGTTCTGCTGATAAAACGATGGCGGTGGAGGATAGACTAAGCCCTGGCGAATCAAATCCTCTTGCGCATGGCGAGGATGCCCACCCTCCGTTGCGCTTCCCTGTTGGGGGGAGGCAACCTCGCTCTCCACATTTCCCTCTTCCTCGACAGATAACGGGCGCGACGGACTGCTCGGTGGAAACTCATAGAGAGGTTGCTGCTCTACCGGTCGCGCTTCCTCTGATTCTTCAGGTGATTGATTGGGGGTCTGCATACTCTACTATCTCAACTCTATCCGAATAGTGGAACTTATCACGGCTATACTCTGCCCTCTATCTGCTCATTGCTTGTCTGATCGGTAAACACGCGTCCCTTCTGCTCGAACTCCTCTTCCATCTCAGCGCGTACCATCAGCTCGGCCTCTGTGCGCGATCTGCCATTTTTACGTGCATATGTAAGAATGCGCCCCACATAGGACCGGGTGATATGCTCTCTCTGAGATTTTAGATCGGGGAAAGGACGCAGGTTCAGCCTGGAATGCGGCTGGAAGTCCGCTTCTGACAGGGCGGTTGCCAGCAATTGAGCATATTCGAGAACAGCCTGCGAAGCCATGGGATCGTTAAAGAAGTCTGGCTGCGTACTGGAAACAATTAATGCTCCTGCGATACTATTGCCACGCGTAACGGGCACCGCGCAGGCGCTGGCCTCAAAGTCATCTACTTCGACCTGGAGGCGATCTCCGCTTCCGACGCTATTCCATACAAGCATACGCTGCATCGTTACCGCTGTGCCAGCCAGCGTTGTACTCCCCAGATACGCTTTACTTTCTATGTCGAAAGGCCAGGGAGGATTACCATGCATGGCGGCCTCGCGCAACGAATGGATGCCATCCTTGCGCGCAGGCATCAGCCGGGCAAAGGTGATAGCCAACCCCTGCCGTTCCGCATCCATATGCTGGAGTGCATATTCAAAAATAGCCTGGGACACTTGCCAGAAACGAGTATCTTCTTCACTGATGGTCGCGACCAGTTCCAGCACACGGCGATAAATATCTTTACGTACCTCGCGTATGCCTGTAGGCGTCGTGTCCAACGTGCCAGGAAAAGTCTGGTTAATAGCGTAGGAAAGGGTGCTGCGGTGCTCTATGAGCACATCCGGCAACCTCTTAAGGTGCACGGCACGCGGCTCCGAGCTCCCGTTCATCCAACGGTAAATAGTGTTCTCGGCAACCTCTAGCTCTCTGGCAACACGCACGATCTCGGAACGATCATGCCGCAAAATGTTGCGCAACAGGCTGCTGAAAGGCGTCAGCTTGTCATCGGTCAGCGTGTACGCTAACTGCTCGTCATTGACAACCTCTGCCTCGCCAGGGAGAGAACCATTGGAGATACGCTTCTGGGTAGCGCTCGTACCGTTCCCCCCAGAACGATGCTCATCTCTTCGCTCTGCGCGTTTCTGCTCAGACGGGGAAGTTATTTTGCGCGGACCAGGCGGACGGCCTCGTTTTTTGCGTTGCCCGTTTTCCATTGTTACCTATCCCTTAACTAATCCCGCATGCAATTTTCCCTGAGAGGCGCGGGAGGTTCCCTTGAAAAAGCCACTGCCATGAAAATACCATTTGCATTGAGTGATTTATCATTGCACAAAGTAACATCTACAAGAAGTTTTAGTAGACATTATACCATACAAAACGACGACAGCATTGTATTTTTGGGCAACTTTTGGAAATGTAAGAAAAATTTTGTATACTCAAGCATATGACAAATGTTTTTCAGACGTTCTGCCCTTCTCGACGCGACCGCTCAGGGTGCTCTCCTTCCTCTCCTCCCTCTTCTTCATCCAGTGGGCAACCGATTTATTATAACGAATGGGGCGATTGGTATGTCACAATCTCCCTTTCTGTCAATGAGAAAATCCAAACTGGTTGTCTTGTTATACAAACATGACCAAATTTTTCCCTTTCGTATAGATTTATTCTTTACAATGTTCATACTAAAGTACCACAATGTCTTACATGCATTGCTTTTTGCAAAGATGGTATGTAATATACATATCACAAGGAAGTATTTTTCACGCTCTCCACGAAGGGCGTGGACGATACTCTCTATCATATTCAAGGCCGGAGGATTTTGAAGGGTTATGGCAGTAAATAACGTAGTGCACGTAAATGAGTGTGGTCTCCCACTCAATGCGATTGAATGGCTGGAAACACATCATCAGAGCAAGGCGCGCGAGCGCGAGCAGATGATTTGCGATCTTGGACTCGAACAGGGTAGTTTTGTGGTGGATGCAGGTTGTGGACCCGGCCTCTGGTCGCCCCTTCTTGCGCAGGCAGTAGGGCCAAACGGGCACGTTCTTGGCGTGGATATCTCTCCCGAGGCGCTGGTTACAGCGCAGAAACGCAGCTCTCACCAGTGGTATCGCCACCAGGTGCAGTACAAGCTCGCGCTTTTGGAAGAGCTCCCCATCGAGTACGGAAGCGCCGATGCGATCTTCAGCGCGAATGTGAGCCAGTACCTCGCTGATCCGGTCACTACATTTGCTGCCATGGGCCGCTACCTCGTTCCTGGCGGTTCCCTTACTATTAAAGATATCGACTTTGGCACAATGCGTTTCCATACGATCGATCCCTCGCTACAGGCGCGCGTCTTCCAGGCGCGCGAACTGTGGGAAAAGGAGCGCGTCAACCAAGGATATGCCTTTGAAGATAGCTGGGTCGGCTCAAAACTAGCCAGCTACCTGCGCGCTGCTGGCTACCACGATGTGCAGGAGAGAACCTACCAAGTTGTCCGTCGCTATCCTCTCTCCGACAACTTCCGCCGCTACCTGCAAGGCATCGGCGAGTGGTTCGTCTGCGAGGAAGCGCCTTTCCTCTCACACGAGGATGTTACAAATTGGCTACAATGTTTCTTCGATGAAACGCGAAATGTTTTTGACCAGGATTCTTTCCTCTTCGAGGAGACCGAGTTCGTGGTGACGGGCGTGTGGAATGCTCCCACAACGCGCTTCTATATGGATATGGCGGAGATGACCTCTCTTCCAGAACCTTTCCTGGTCACTTTACCCGTTTAATCATCCCATCCCAGAAGCTGCTAGCGGCTCCATACAGGCCGCTGGCGGCACGAGGCGAGATCGTCCGCGTTCACAGCGCCCATGCGGACGCGCTCGCCTTTTTATATACACAAGCACAAAAATAAGGCATCCTTGCGGATGCCCTGTCAAACAATTATTTTAAAAAGCTACGATTGCGCCTCTCTCAAGAAAGCGTCGCTTTCTCTATCCCTACTCACGTGTTCTTTACCACAAATGTCGATCAAAAATTAAAATTGCTCTTGTTGAACTCTTAATGCCCGCTATTCAACTGGTCAGCGATCATTGCAATAGCAACATCACCTACAAGTGATTGTAACTGATTGTGCAGCTGACCCATATTCTCCATACGCGCGGTGATAAAATCGTGCTGTGAGGTGCCGTAAGAAAGCCCAGAGAGCCCGCGTTGGGCTGCTTCGTACTCTTCGCCTATCTGTGACAACAGGCGGGCAACTTCACTCCTCTGTTCGTGTGCTCCAAGCATAATGTCCCTTTCCTTCCTATTCACAGAGCCTTGCTCATATTTACGCTGTCATTACAAAAGACTTGTGTGATGTAAATACATTGTGTGTCTTTTGTAAAACAAGATGTACACTACCCACAACTAGTATGCATGAAAATGTATACCTTTGTCTAGTGCTTTGATGGTCTTTTTTTTGCAGTTCCTATTTTTCACAAGATTTTTACATGTTATAGCAATGTTTCAACATCTCTCCGACAAGTTAATCGTGCTCATTCTGTAATTTTATGTCGTGTTCTGTATCTGAACCTGTCAAATCTCATTGCTCCTTACATAGTTTGCTCTCAGCATTTCACTGGTACTTCTGGGGTAAGGATGGTTCATTTTCCCCCCTCTATATAATAAAGACTGTGCTGGCACGCAGAGATAAAACATTTTTCAATGAATTTATGACAACAAGTAAATTTTGCTGAACGGCTCCTCCCCTCCTTCCTCGCTCTACCTGAAATCCTTCTTTTTTGCGCAAAGTTATGGTATACTCTATCCAGCGTCGGTTTGTTGCTTGTTCTGCATACAGGGCGGGCCGAACGGGACGTGAAGAGGCCACGTTGGCTCCCCGCTGACACGTGCGTCAGTGGCAACGTCGGCACCAAGCGATTGCTTCCATCTTTATGTTGAAGGATGACAGGGATAGCCTGTCATAGAAGCGAAAAGGAGTAGTCCTTCATGGCACGTGTCCAATTTGAGCATGTCTACAAACGCTTCGGCAAAGTCGAAGTCGTTCACGATGTCAGCATCGACATCAAGGACAAAGAATTCCTGGTCCTGGTTGGTCCCTCTGGCTGTGGCAAGAGTACTGCGTTACGTATGGTCGCAGGTCTGGAGGAGCCGAGCGAAGGCGAGATCTTCATTGGTGATCGTATGGTCAATGGCGTTGATCCCAAAGACCGCGACATCGCGATGGTGTTCCAGAACTATGCCCTCTATCCCCATATGACGGTTTTCGACAATATGGCTTTCGGTCTGAAGCTGCGCCACTTCCCAAAAAATGAGATTACGAAACGCGTGGAAGATGCTGCAGGCGTCCTTGGTCTAGAGCAACTACTCAAACGCAAACCAAAGGAGTTGTCCGGTGGTCAGCGTCAGCGCGTGGCTCTCGGTCGCGCGATCGTGCGCGAGGCGCAGGTCTTCTTGATGGACGAGCCACTCTCGAACCTGGATGCGAAACTGCGCGTGGCGACGCGCGCTGAGATCATCAAGCTGCACCAGCGCATCTCGACAACGGTTATCTATGTTACCCACGACCAAGTCGAAGCTATGACGATGGGCGACCGCATCGCGGTCCTGAATGGCGGCATCATTCAGCAGCTCGGCGCTCCCCAGGAACTCTATGATCGTCCCACGAACATCTTTGTGGCGGGCTTCATCGGCTCACCTTCGATGAACTTCTTCCCAGGTTCGAAAATTTCTAGCGAGGGCGATGCAACAAACATAGTGCTCGAAGGAATCGGCAAGGTCTATGTACCACCGCTCTTTGCTGATCGCGCACGCGCCGCCGCGAATAAAAATCTGACGTTCGGCGTTCGCCCGGTCCATCTGGAGGATGCTCAGCTCGTCAATGCCGATGGCTCCAATTCCTCCTTCCTGAATGCTACCGTTGATGTGGTTGAGAACCTGGGCAATGAGTTGCAGGTCTACTTCAATACCGGTGGGCATAATGCCGTTGCAACCCTCAATGCGCGCTCGCGCGTGAATGCTGGCGACAAAGTACGCCTGCATGTCGATAGCGATCAGATCCACCTCTTCGATTCGGATACTGGCGAGTCGATCTTCTAACACACTTTTTGCTGTATGCCTGGAACGCGAGGAGTAGCGCTTCCAGGCATACGCCTTTTTTGGCATGAACTATACAGTGATAATTACCTATTTTTCTCTCCCTTATCTGCCGATAGATGATAGCAAGGAGTATATGTGCATGCCACTGTTCTCCCTTGTTATGAAAGACATAACTCATCCATTTTTCTCTGAGGAAGATAAAGGAGTAGAACGATGCTCGCGCCCCCTATTCCAGAAAACGAAGCGCAGCGGCTTTCATCTCTGCGCGCATTGCAGATTCTCGATACGCCCCCCGAGGAGCGTTTCGATCGCATTACGCGCCTTGCTAAATTGATCTTTGGCGTTCCCATCAGTCTGATTAGCCTGGTTGAAGATGAGCGGCAATGGTTTAAGTCGGTCGCGGGCCTTCCCATTTGCGAGACCTCACGCGATGTTTCTTTCTGCGCCCATGCTATGCTCTCACACGAATTGTTTATCATCCCAGATGCTCTGGCCGATGCCCGTTTTGCTGATAATCCTCTGGTAACGGGTGAACCCTATATCCGCTTCTACGCGGGCTGTCCGCTCTACGCGCTCGATGGAAGCGCGCTCGGGTCATTCTGCATTCTTGACCGCCAGCCACGCGAGCTCTCCGCCTCCAATCAGCAAGCGCTGAGAGATTTAGGTACGTGGGTAGAGAACGAGATCAATGCAATCGAGATCAGTCAGGCCCTTGTGCAGCGTGAAAGCGAAATGCGCCTGCGTGCTTTCATGGAGAGCAACAACGATGCGCTTATGCTCATTGGAAGCGATCAGCGCGTCCAGTGCGTCAACCACTGCTTCTCTACTTTCTTTGATATTCCGTCCGAGGAGATAACGGGAGCCTCCGGGCATGACCTTACGATGCGCTTAGAAAGCCTCTTTGCCAATCCACAACAGGTGTACCAGTTGTTTATCGGGGCGGCAGACGATACCGAACATGCGCCGACGGAAAAGCTGGTCCAATGCAGCCCCCAACACCGTACGATAGAACTCTTCTCAACCCCTATTCACAATGCTGATGCGGAATATCTCGGTCGGCTCTACATCTTTCGCGATATCACCGAGCGCGCGGCGATGCTGGAAACCCTCCAGCACCAGGCAAAATATGACCCGTTGACCGATTTACCCAATCGCACCTTCCTGGAAGAGCAGATCGAGGCGGCTCTGCTTGCATCCTGGAAAAACAGCGCCGTTCTTCTCCTGCTCGACCTCGACCGCTTCAAGGAGGTGAACGATACCTTTGGGCACCAGCAGGGTGATCTGCTATTATTGCAGGTGAGCGCGCGCCTGCGCGATCTCGTATCTATGCTGCCTGATTCCGCAATGGTCGCCCGCCTGGGCGGCGACGAGTTCGCGCTACTCTTGCCGCTGGGCGAAGAAGAAAAGGCGTATTCTGTTGTCCAGGCTCTGCGCAGAGCATTCGAGGAGCCGTTCACTATCGCGGATATGCTTGTGCAGATCGATGTGAGTATTGGCGTGGTTTGTTCTCCTACGCATGGGAGCGATGCACAAACCCTCCTGCGCCGGGCAGATATGGCTATGTACATCGCGAAACGAGCCCATACCGGCTATGCCTTCTATGATGCAAGCGTTGATAAATCCAGTCCCCGTCGTCTTTCTATCATAGGAGCATTGCGCCAGGCCATTACCAACGATGCCTTACAGCTGTATTATCAACCAAAAGCCGATGTCAAAACAGGGGATGTGCATAGTGTTGAAGCTCTCGTGCGCTGGATTCATCCAACCTACGGCTCTATTCCCCCTGACGAGTTCATTCCTCTGGCTGAGCAGATGGGGCTGATTGCGCCGCTTACCTTCTGGGTGATTGAGACCGCCTTGCGGCAGTGTCAGACATGGCGCAGGGCTGGACTTGAACTGGCCGTTGCGGTCAACCTTTCTATGTGGAACCTGCGCGATCTCACGCTGCCGGACACGATTGGTTCCATGCTCCAGACATATGGCATTCCGGCCTCCCTGTTGTGCGTAGAACTGACGGAGAGTGCTATCATGACGGATATTCACCGCACGGTAGAGGTGTTGAATCGCCTCGTAGCCCTGGGAATACGCGTTGCCATTGATGATTTCGGCACCGGGTATTCGTCATTGGCGTACATCAAACGCCTGCCGATTCACGAATTGAAGATCGATCGCTCGTTCGTGCAATACATGGTTACCAATCAGGTGGATGCAACCATTGTGCGTTCCACGGTGGCTCTGGCGCATCATCTCGGCTTACAGGTCGTGGCAGAAGGCGTGGAAGATGCAAGAACCTGGGAGCTCCTTGCGGCAATGGATTGTGATACGATACAGGGCTACTATCTCTCGCGTCCGGTTCCAACGACGGAATTTGAGCTATGGCTAAAGCAAAGAGACCACGCGTCATCCCAGGATGCGGTTCTCTCTCTGAGCTAATAGAAAGGACATCAGCGCATCTATGCTGATACGTTGATGCCCCTTCTACAAGTGCTACCTAATTGCGCAGCGGCTTGCCTGTCATCAAGATGGCCTGCATGCGCTCCTGCGTCTTCTCAGTGGCACACAAGGCCAGGAACGCCTCGCGCTCAAGGTCCAGCACATATTGTTCCGTGACGGGCTCTACAGGCGAGCAGTCGCCTCCTGTGAGCACACGGGCGAGATGGCCCGCGACAAGGGCGTCGTGTGCGCTGATCCTGCCCATCGACAACATACCCTCGACCTGCTGCTCCAGGACCAGGCGCGCTCCGACTCCGGGCAGGAGCAGTTGCTGCGGCTGCGCTGGCTGCCATTTGCCACCCGCCTGGGCGTCCGCTAGCTTGATGGCATCAGCTTTGGCGTCGCGCAGCAAGAGGTCGCGGTTGACGGTGATAACGTCGCTCTTGCGCAGGAAGCGCAGTTCCTGAGCCTCTACAGCGCTGGTGGAGACGGTGGCGACGGCGATGGTCTCAAACGCTCTGCGCACCGGCGTAAAGGGTCCGCCCGTCTTTCCTGCCTTCTGCGTCGCTACGTCTGCACCGTGACGTAACAGCAGCTCTTTACAGCCGCCACCAGCCGGAACCAGTCCGACGCCGACTTCGACGAGGCCGATGTACGACTCGGCGAGGACACGCGTATGGTTGCAGTGCAGAATGATCTCGCAGCCACCGCCCAGCGCGCGTCCGGTCGGGGCCGCGACGATGGGGATGGGACTGTACTTGAGTAGCTGGTTCGCCTGCTGTAGCGCGTTGATGGCATCGTCCAGCATCTTCCACTCGCCGCTCCTGGACCCCATGAGGACCAGCAGCAGGTTGGCACCCGCTGAGAAGTCGGCGGCCTCGTTCCCGACGACCAGGGCGCGAAACTGCCTGGGTCCCTCCTCGACGGCATAGCGCAACATCTCGATGATGCCTTCATCGATCGCGTTCATCTTGGTGTGGAATTCGATGCAGCCCACGCCGTCGCCCATGTCGATCAGTGACGCTGACCCGTTGTCGCGCACGATCTTGCCCGCCGACTTGAGCGTGTCGAGGGCGATGCTTCCTTCAGGCGTGGGAACGGGCCTGTATTCGTTGCTGGTGAAGTCGAAGTATTTCCGCTCACCGACGCCTCCTGTGTAGAATGTACCCAGTCCGTCGTTGGTGACGCGGCGCACCAGGGCTGGCAGTTCGCGCTCCTGGAAGACCTTCTCCAGCACCTCCGGATTCTCCAGCAGCGCGTCCCACACCTCGAAGCTGCCCATGGCAAAGTTGAAGCCCCAGCGCATCGCCTCGTCGATGGCGACGATGCTGTCGGCAATCTCTTCGGCCAGCTCGGCGGCATAGATCAGCGAGTCGGCGGTCGTCTCGCGGGCAAGTTGGCTGGCGCGGTCGTCGCCGGACAGGATGGCGAGCATCTGCTGCTTAGGATCGCTGAGGTTGCGCGCCGCTCCGATCGAAGGGAAACGCTCCTTGCGCTGCGGCACGTACTCGAATGTCTTGAGATCCAGTTCGAGAATCAGCGACTCGCCGTCGGGGCTCTTGACGCGCTTGTAGAAACCCTGCCCGGTCTTTTCGCCAAGCCAGCGCTTCTCGACCATCTCACGCAAGATGTCTGGTACGCGGAAGACCTCGCGCTGCGGATCGTCGGGCGCGTTCTCATAAAGATTATTGGCAACATGCACGAGCGTATCCAGCCCCGAGAGGTCGGCGGTGCGGAAGGCAGCCGACTTGGGACGCCCCATGCTCGGTCCCAGGATGGTATCTACCTCACCGACGCTGTACCCTTCGGCGATGATGCGCTGGAAGGTCGACATAAAGCCATAGGTGCCGATGCGGTTGGCGATGAAGTTGGGCGTATCTTTACAGAAGACGACGCCCTTGCCCAGGACTTCGGTGGCGAAGTGCTGCATAAATTGCGCCAGCACCGGATTGGTGTCGGGTGTGGGCACAATCTCAAGCAGCTTCATATACCGCACGGGATTGAAGAAGTGCGTAATCAGAAAGTTCTGTCGGAAGTCCTCGCCGCGCCCCTCCAGCAGCAGATGCGCTGGCAGGCCCGATGTATTCGAGCTGATAATCGTGCCAGGCGTAAGCACCGTCTCTATCTTACTGTAGAGATCGCGCTTGATGTCCACGCGCTCCACTACGGCCTCGACGATCCAATCGACATCGGCGAGATCTTCCAGGTCGTCTTCGATGTTGCCTATGGTAATGAGTTTGGCGGCGCGTTTGCTATAGAAGGCGGCGGGGCGGGACTTGAGCGTCTTCTCAAGCCCCGTGCGCGCTACGACATCGCGGTCCTTCAGCTCGCCGGAAGGTACGATATCGAGCAGCAGGCTGGGAATGCCGACGTTGGCGAGGTGCGCGGCGATTGCGGCCCCCATGACGCCCGCGCCAAGTACTGCTACTTTGCGAATCTGGTACGACATGGCTACGATATCCTCTCGATAAGCGTGGCGACTCCCTGACCACCACCGACGCAGAGCGTGGCGATGCCCAGCGTCTTGTTGGCTGTCTGCAGATCGTTGAGAAGGGTGACGATGAGGCGCGCGCCGCTACAGCCCAGTGGATGACCCAGGGCGATAGCGCCACCGTGCGGATTGAGCCGCTCCTCGTCGATGCCCAACTCATGTACCACCGAGAGCGTCTGCGCGGCGAACGCTTCGTTGATCTCGATGATGTCGATATCGCTGATCTGCAACCCTATACGCTGCAATAGTTTGCGCATAGCCGGGACAGGTCCGATCCCCATAACATCGGGCCTGACACCGGCTACGGCCATCGAGCGCACCCTTGCCAACGGCGTAATGCCAAGATCGCGGGCTCTCTGCGCGGACATCAAGACAACGGCGGCGGCACCGTCGTTGAGGGGGCTGGAGTTTCCTGCCGTCACGCTTCCACCCTTGATAAAGGCTGGTTCGAGACTGGCAAGCTTCTCCAGTGTGCTGTCGCGGCGCGGACCCTCGTCGATCTCCATCAAACGACCGTTGGGCAAGGGTACAGGAACAATTTCTCGCTTGAAGATGCCGCTATCGGTCGCGGCGGTGGCGCGCTGATGGCTGCGTAGGGCAAAAGCATCCTGCGCCTCGCGACTGATTTTGTACTCGCGCGCTAAATTTTCGGCGGTGATGCCCATTGGGATATAGCTTGAGTAGCCGTATTCAAGCTCACAGGGCGGATAAGATGGCTGCGTTTTCTCTTTACCCTCGACCGGTTTAGCCAGGCGCGGATTGAAGCTGGGATTAAAGCCTCCCATCGGTACGCGTGACATGTTCTCCACGCCGCCCGCGATCAGCACGTCTCCCTGGCCAAGCATAATGCTCTGCGCGGCCATGTTGACCGCCGTAAGGCTCGATGCGCAGAAACGGTTGACGGTAACTCCACCAGCGGTCTCGGGTAGCCCTGCCAGGGCACCAACGAGGCGCGCCAGGTTCATGCCCTGCTCGCCCTCGGGAAAGGCACAGCCTAGAATAATATCTTCGATCAACGAGCGGTCCAATTGTGGCACCCGCTCGACGGCGGCTTTGACGGCGAGAGCGGCAAGGTCATCGGCTCGTACGTCCTTGAGAACACCCTTGTTCGCTCGCCCAATGGGAGTGCGTATCGCACTGACAATGACGGCTTCTGACATTATGTATCTCTCCTTTTCCCACTCAGTAGGGATGGGCC
>JALYTQ010000059.1 GCA_030854195.1 Chloroflexota bacterium | reverse complement strand
GGCCCATCCCTACTGAAGGAGTTGGCGGTGTGCAACCTGTTCTCAACCCTGTTTGTGTTCTGTTCAAAGGACCGGTACATCTTTGGCAATACATCAGCAGACGACAAATGAAGTGCCTGTAGTACGAAAAGCAGGGAGGCGGCTTGTCGCGCTTCTCGTTGCGCTTCTCGCGGCTAGCGAGCTGTTCTATCTGCTGATCGTGGCGCTCTCGCCGTTGCCGAGCTTGCATCTAAGCGATACGCCGCTTCAAAGCGCGCTGCCCTGGACGCTGGTGCCTTTTCACATCTTGCTCGCTGCTCCTTTTGCCGGTAGCTTGCAGCAGCATCCCGCGTTCTCTTCTATCCTGTTGGGAGCGACGTTCCTGGCGCTGGTGACGCTGTACGCGGGCATGCTGCTTGCCGTTGTGCGCCTGGGGGTTGGTATAGAGGGAAGGCGCTGGCTGCTCTTGCTGCTGGGGGGCGCGCTGCTCTTCGGCGTGACGTTGCTCTTCCAGCCAAAGCTCTTTTCAGACGATGTTTTTACCTATATCTTCTCCGGTCGCATATTATCGGTCTACGGGGCCGATCCGCTGAATACCGCGCCAATACGCTATCCCGCCGACCCGTATTTTGTCTGGGTACTTTCTGGACGCAATGAGCCGAATATCTACGGTCCGTTCTGGCTCGGCGTCGCCTCGCTGCTTGCCAGGATAAGCGCCGTTCCCACTGTGACGCTGCTGCTCTTCAAGGGCTTTGCCCTCCTGACACACCTGCTTTGCTGCCTGCTGATCTGGACTATCCTGGGCGAGATCGCGCCGACGCGCCGGATGCTAGGAACGCTGCTCTACGCCTGGAATCCGCTGGCCTTAGTCGAGCTGGCGGGCGGCGGACACAACGAGGGTTTCCTGATGCTGCTGTTGCTGCTGGCGACGTGGCTGTACATTCGCTTTGTGCGTGGCGGTGGGCGCGGCTTCTTCGCCTGCACGCTTGTCGTGTGCGGACTGGCGATCAGTACTAACCTGCTCACCCTGCTGCTGGTGCCGTTCTATCTGTGGTTCGATCTACGCACGGAGCGCGCCATTCCTCGTGCCATCTGGAAGTTCTGCCTGCGTATGCTGCTTGTCATTATACCGGCGATAGTGATCTCGCTGCCGTTCTGGCGCGGGGCGACAACCTTTTTTGCCGTTACATCGGCGGTCGACATACAACACTTTGTGCATTCGCCCGTGGGCGCGTTAGACATTCCTATCCGCGCTTTCTATCAATTTGTGGCGAACGTGGAGCATTTCCCGCCATTATTGCAACCGATTACCGCCGCCGATGTCACCCTGCGGGCCTCGGCGCTCTTCATCTTCGCCCTTATTTATGCCCATCTTTTCTCCCAGGTACGCTACGCGCCGGGGAGCGTCGTTCCGCCACGCCAGCAGACGCGCGCCTATCTGCTCGATAGCGAGATGCTCCTGCCGGGCTTTGATGTCCTGTTCCGTTGCTGCGGGGTCGCCATATTCTGGTATCTGATCCTCGTCTCCGGCTGGTTCTGGCCCTGGTATATCCTCTGGTTGTTGTGGACGGTCACGCTGCGTCGCCTTGATGCCTTTACTTCTGCTATAGTAATAGTATCGGGAACCGCGCTCTTCCTTTATCCTTTCGTGGGATTCACCAGGGGGCCGATTGCCACGTACCAGGCAGCACTTATCTTTGGTATACCTCTTGTCTATCTGGTCTTTGCCAGCTTCAGGCAGAGGTTTGTAGAAAGGAATTCCGCAGGATTATGAGCGACGAAGTGAAACAACGCAAGATTGAGCATGTGAGCGTTGCTCTCGGACAGGATGTCTCGGCACCGCAGGCTGCCGGTTGGAATGATGTAAGGTTTGTGCATCAGGCGCTGCCAGAGGTCGATCTTGACGAGATCGATACGTCAGTCACCTTTCTTGGACGCCGATTGCGCTACCCTCTTTTTATCTCCTCCCTGACTGGCGGCCATCCAGACGTAACCTCGATCAATCGCAACCTGGCGCGGGCGGCGGAAGAGTATGGTCTGGCGCTCGGCGTGGGGAGCCAACGCGCCGCTATCGTCAATCCTGAGCTCTCTGCCAGCTATAGTGTGACGCGTGAACAGGCCCCCAATGCCTTTCTGATCGCCAATATCGGCGCGCCACAGCTCATCCCCCAGGCGCGCCACGAAGCTTTCACAATGGAGCAGGTCCAGCGCGCCATCGATATGATCGGGGCGAACGCGCTGGCCGTGCATATGAACAGCCTGCAGGAGGCGGCCCAGCCCGAGGGAGACCGACGTGCCGTGGGCGAGGTAGCGGCGCTCAAAGCCTTGACCGCTCAGGTTGCTGTTCCGGTAATTGCCAAAGAGACTGGGGCGGGCGTCTCGCGCGAGCAGGCCATCCTGCTGCGCTCGTGCGGCGTGGCGGCTATCGACGTGGGCGGAGCCGGTGGCAGTAGTATGGCGGCGATGGAGGCCGAACGCTCAAGGGCACGCGGCGATGAGCAGACGATGAATATTGGCCTGCTCTTCCGCGATTGGGGCATCGCTACGCCTATCGCGGTCGTCGAGGCGGGCGCGGCGCGCATCCCGCTCATCTCTACGGGCGGCGTGCGCAATGGCCTCGACGTTGCCCGCGCGCTTACCCTGGGCGCGAGCATCGTGGGTATGGGCTTTCCTTTCCTCAAGGCGGCCAGCGAGAGCTACGAGAAGGTCTGCGAGCTGTTAGAGGTGGTGATCGCGGAACTGAAGGTGGCGATGCAATTGAGCGGCGCGGCGAGTATCACCCAACTGCGCGGCTCCGACGTGGTGGTCACGGGCGCGACCCGCGAATGGCTGGCGCTGCGCGGCTTCGAGGAGGAGCTGAAGGGGATGGCGCAGCGGCGTTGGCGGCATACGAATAGGGTCAGCCGATGAAAAATTCATCTATTGAGGCACAACTCGCGCATCGTCGCGGTAATTACGGCTTTGATGCGCTTTACGTTCCTGTTATGCTTGCTGCTGTGGGGATCATTTTCCTCACCCTCGGCCTCTTTGCCGTGTTGCAGCATACCTCCTTGCTGTTCGCTGTTTTCGAGATAGCCTATGGCGTCTTTATGCTATTGAGCACTGCCAGCTATATATATACTACGCGCCGGGGCAAATTTCTGGAATGGGCAAAAATCCTTGCTCATCTGAACTTGCGTGGAGATGAGCACATTCTCGATCTTGGTTGCGGTCGCGGCATGGTGCTGTTGATGGCGGCCAGTCTTCTTCTCAGGGGCAGAGCCACAGGTATCGATCTCTGGAAAACTGGCGATCAATCAGGCAACGCGACCTCGACGACCAGGCATAATGCGGAGCTTGAAGGTGTGATAGAGCGGATCGAGCTACACACAGTGGATATGCAGGCTCTGCCTTTTGCAGATAACTCGTTCGATATCGTGCTTTCCAGTCTGGCGATCCACAATATTCCTGATCGCTCTGGACGCGAGAAGGCACTTAGCGAGGCAGTGCGTGTCCTCAAGCCGGGTGGACGCATTATCGTCGCGGATTTTCGCGAGACGAACAACTATGCGGAATGCTTACGAAGGCTGGGAATGTTAGATGTCGCTCACCGCGTGCTCGGTTGGCGCTTCTGGTACGGTGGTCCGTGGACGGCGACAAAACTGGTGAGCGCCGTCAAGCCAACCTGACTATAGTAGGGATGGGGCTAGCCCCCATCCGGCTTGACAGGCGCTATCAGGCCAGAGGGCGGCGTTCTCGGGGAACCGGATGGAGGCAAGCCCCATCCCTACTGTTGAAATTAGTTCGTGAAATCTTCAGTGATCCAGACGGTGCCTTTTGCATCGATAAGGATGCCGATACCGCACTGGTGATAGGTCGAGCTAAACAGATTCTGGTAATGTCCGCCCGACGGACCCTCGTTGACCATCTGCTGATGCACGGCCTGGATGCCTTGCCACGCGTTGGGATAAGAGGCTTCGCCGATGTTCTCGCCGGTCGCCATCCATTTGATGCCCTCGTTGGTGACGCGCTGGGAAGGGCTGGGTTCGCCAGGGCACTGGTGCATGAGCGCGCCACATTGCGGCGAGGCCATCGTTACGTCGTGCTGATACGCGCCATTGGAGAGTGTACTGTTCAGCGTGTATGCGGGTAGCCCCTTAGCCGTGCGATTGCTATTAATCAGGGCGAACAACTGCGCCGCCAGCTGCTGGTTGTTGCCCCCACCGCTCGCCGGCTGCGTCGGAGTAGGCGCGGGCGGCTGTGCGGACACTGGTGGTTGGGTGGGCACTGGTGTCGGCGTCGGCGGCTTGGGCCTGTGTCTTCTGCCAGGCTCCATCGGCCTGGACATTGCAGGCGGCTGTGTCGGTAGTGGCGGCGGCGTCAGACCTTTGCCGGAAGCGAAAGGCGCTGTTGGAACGGGAGGCGGCGTCAACATCGCGTTCTGTGTATTGCTGGCCGAGGCGGCAAATGTCCTGGCCGCAAAGATGCTGACAACAACCAGTAGCAGCGCGAAAATAATGACCATCTTGATGAGGGTAGCTCTCTTCATTCCTATGATCTCCTTCCTACAAAAACGCCCGAGGCGACGTATCTCAATTAATACTTGTAAATACATCTATCGGCACGAGCAAGGATAACATAAGGGCAGAGTGCTATTGCGTAAATTTTTTCGCACTGGTAGCAATGGGCCACGCGGTGGTAAAGATTTCTTAACTATGGATAAGCTATTAGCTTCTTGCCTGCACGCCCAGCCCTGGTCGATCGGGAAGGACCAGCTTGCCGTTTTCAACCGTGACCCCCAGATACGGATCGTTATCAATTAACAGATTCCCGTCGAGGTCCGCGTAATCGACGAGCGGGGTCAGGTGGGCGGCGGCGGTGATCGCCAATGAGCTTTCGATCATACAGCCGAGCATGACGCGTAGATTGTGGGCGCGGGCGACGTAGATCATTTTCAACGCGTGGCGAATGCCGCCACATTTCATGAGCTTTATGTTTATGCCATCAACGCAATCGGCGAGGCGCGGAATATTCTCGCAGGTGACGCTGCTCTCGTCGGCGATGATGGGGACGGGCACGTTGTCGCGTATCAGTTTCAGTCCGGCGAGGTCGCGCGCGGCGACGGGCTGCTCGACAAATTCGATGTTGTACGGGGCCAAGGCGTTGATGGTCTTGATGGCTTCTTTGGGCGTCCAGGCGGCGTTGGCGTCGACGCGGATGGTGGCGGAGGAGACCTCGCGAATGGCTTTGAGGATTTCGAGATCGTGCCGGATGCCGACCTTGATCTTGAGAATGGGATAGTTCTTAGCCAGCAGCGCCTTCTTCGCCATCTCTGCCGGAGTGTCGATGCCGATGGTGAACGATGTGCGCGGCGTGCGCGCAGGATTGAGGCCCAGCAGTTTGTACAATGGCACGTTGAGTATCTTGCCCATAATATCGTAGAGCGCCATATCCACCGCAGCCTTCGCGGATGGGTTGAGGCCAATGATTTTGTCCAGGCGCGACATAATATCCTCGATGGCGAAGGGATCATCGCCCAGGTTGCCCGCGAACATGGTGACGCAGGCAAAAACCGTCTCTACGCTCTCGCCATAATACTCGCTCGGTGATGCCTCGCCATAGCCCGTGTAGTCGTCGGAGTTCACCTCGACGATCGCGCCCGGCGAGATGCTTTGCACGCCACGCGAGATGCGAAACGGCGTGGTCAGTTTGAGGTCAAGTGGTTTTGCGTCAATATGCATGTTAGATGCTCCAAACTTTTACAACGCTCAGGAAAAGTATACCAGATGTGGAGCGGTTTTCCCAAATATTTCTATGCGGTGCTCATGATTCGCATCAAGCGCTCACTAACAAGCCCGTATGGTCAGGCACGTGTATTTGACTATCGCCTTCATGTAGCATATAATCAATATGACCCCCACGGTGGGGGTTAGGGTTTCCTGGTTGAGAAAAGATGAGGGATGCGAACAATGGCTTTAGAGACTGGCAATATACAGAGAAAAGACGACACGCCTGGGCAGGCTCCACAGGAGCGCTCGGCTGTTTTTGCGATAGAGGGAATGACGTGTGCCTCCTGTGCTATGCGCATAGAAAAGGGGCTGAAGAAGGTGCCAGGCGTCAGGGATGCTCATGTCAACCTGGCAAACGAGCAGGCCACAATCGCCTATGATCCGTCCCAGACGCAGATAGAGCAGATGGTGCGCAAGGTTGAGACCGTGGGATACAAGGCGTTTCCTTATGCGGCAGACACTCCGGCTGCCTCTTCTTCTGAAGTTGGAAGCGGGAATGTGCCAGCCCCCTCATCGTTGCGTCTGCAACAGGAGCAGGAGCGCGAACAGAGCAAACAGAGAGAGATGGTGCGTAAGCGTTCGCTCTTACTGCTCGGTGTTGCTCTGACGCTGCCCGTGCTCGTGCTCAGCATGTTCTTTATGAACCGTTTCCCAGGTGAGAACTACCTGCTGCTGCTGCTGACCACGCCGATCTGGGCGGGGGTTGGTTGGGAGTTTCATCGCAGCGCCATCAAAGCACTACGTCATGGTGGAACCTCGATGGATACGCTGGTCTCTCTCGGCTCAACGGCGGCCTATGGCCTGAGCGTCGGTGCTACCTTCTTTCCCAATAGCGTTGGCTCGATGCCAGTGTACGATTCCGCCGCGCTGATCGTTACGCTCATTTTCCTGGGCAAATACCTGGAGGTGCGCGCGAAGAGACAGACTAATACCGCGATCCGCAAGCTGGCGGAACTCCAACCGAGCACGGCGTATGTCTTGCGCGGTGGGAATGCGGTCGTGGTGCCCATTGAGCAGGTGCGTGTGGGTGACGAAGTGCTCGTACGACCTGGCGAGAAGATTCCACTCGATGGAACGGTCATCTCCGGCTCTTCCGTAGTTAACGAAGCGATGATCACGGGCGAAAGCGTTCCTGTGCAGAAGGGTACGGGCGACGCGCTTATCGGGGCCACGATCAACCAGCGCGCTCTGCTGCGTATGCGTGTGACGAAGATTGGCGCAGATACCGTGCTGGCGCAGATTATGCGCATGGTTGAGCAGGCGCAGGGCTCGCGGGCACCCATCCAGCGCCTCGCCGATCGCATTTCGAGCATCTTTGTGCCCGTTGTCCTGCTCATTGCTGCGTTGACCTTCATCGTGTGGGCTGTGCTTGGACAGGTCTATCCGGCGCTCCTGCTGGGGAACGGTATGGGCGGGATGAGCGTGAATCCGTGGATTAGCGCGCTGGTGGCCGCGATCACGGTTCTGGTCGTGGCTTGCCCCTGTGCGCTTGGCTTAGCCACGCCGACCGCCATCATCGTCGGTACGGGCAAGGGGGCCGAGCAGGGCATTCTCATTAAGGGCGGCGAGAGCCTGGAACGTATACAGGCCGTGCGGGCAATCCTCTTTGATAAGACGGGAACGATCACCAATGGACGACCGGAGCTTACCGATGTTGTAGCGCTGCCGGGCATCGAGGAGGACGAGCTGCTGCGTCTGGTCGCTCTGGCCGAGCAGGGCTCGGAGCATCCATTGGCGTCCGCGTTGGTCGAGGGCGCGCAGGCGCGGAACATTGTCCTTGGCGCGCCACCCGAGCGGGTTGTTGCCAGCGCCGGTCGTGGTCTGCGCGCAGATGTTGAGGGCCACGCGCTCCTGATCGGGACGCGTCGTTTCCTGACGGAGGAGGCGGTTGACTGTGCAGCTCTGCAAGAACGTCTTGGCGCGCTGGAGGAGCAGGGCAAGACGGTCATGCTGGTCGCGCTTGACGGGAAGCTAGCGGGACTGGTCGCGGTGGCGGATCGTGTCAAGGATGATGCGCGGGAGACGATCGGGCAGTTGCAGAGGCAGGGCATCGCCGTGCTGATGATCAGCGGAGACAACCGGCGCACGGCGCAGGCAATCGCCGCCCAGGTCGGTATTCCCGCCGATTCTGTGCGCGCTGAGGTATTGCCGGAAGATAAAGCCCGCGAGGTTCAGGCTCTACAGAAGAATAAGCTCGTCGTAGCGTTTGTGGGCGATGGCATCAATGACGCGCCCGCGCTGGCCCAGGCCGATGCCGGTATAGCGATGGGCACCGGCACGGATATCGCCATGGAGGCCGCCGACGTGACGCTGGTCAGGGGCAGACTTGCCAGCGTCGCCACCGCCCTGGCCCTCTCGCGCGCGACGATGAGGACGATTAAGCAGAACCTCTTCTGGGCCTTTGGCTACAACATCGTCTTGATTCCGCTAGCTATTCTCTCGCCGCTCATTCCGTTTTTGAAGGAGCAGGCACCCATCTTCGCCGCCGCCGCCATGGCCCTCTCCTCGGTTACGGTGGTGAGCAACTCGCTACGTTTGCGCCGCTTTGGACGGCGGGCAGTCTGAAACTGAGCAAGATTCGAGAAGAGTTTTCAGGCCATCCCGCGTATATTCTTAAAGACAATGTTTTGTCAATCGGCGGTTTCATCCGCAGTCTTAAGAGAGGGAGTTCATGGATCAAACGGCCCCTATTCCAACCGTTCCCATTTCCATCGCGCCCGCGCTGCGTTCCCGCGTTGGAGGACGCGCGAAGGTAACGGCGGCGGGACGCACCATTCGCGAGTTGATCGATGCGCTTGAGCAACAATTTCCTGGCCTGCGCTTCAACCTCTGCTATGAAACCGGGCAGTTACGGCCCTACGTCAACATTTTTCTGAATTCCGAAAATATCCGCTACTTGCAGGGCCTTGATACTCCCCTCGCGCCGGGCGCTGCTCTAGCCATCTTGCCATCGGTCGCAGGTGGATAACCAGTACATTACATCATAAGGAGGGAAAAACAGATGTTTCATCGTAATGAGCACCCCCAGGGCAGTGTTCTCCTCGTTGTTGGAACGAAAAAGGGACTATTCCTCATCTCCTCGGTGGATCGACAGTCGTGGAATGTGCATGGTCCCATGTTGAAGGGGCATCGCGTTTTTAACGGGGCTCTCGACCAGCGCGGTCGCACGCGTCTCTTTGCCACTGATAACGGAGATTTCTTTGGTACGTTCTTGCGCTATAGTGACGACTTTGGTGAGAGTTGGCAGGAGCCAGAGCATGGGCTGCAATTTCCAGCCGAGAGCGGCCAGAAGCTCAATGCCATCTGGACGATTGAGCCGGGACGCGCGACGGAACCCGATGTAGTCTATGCAGGGGTCGATCCCGCCAGCCTGTGGATCAGTACCGATGGTGGCCTCAACTGGGAACTGAACGCCGGGCTAGCGACGCACCCCACGCGTGAACGCTGGGAACCAGGAGCAGGCGGATTGTGCCTGCACAGCATCGTCCCCGATTACGCGAATGCTGCCAGGCTCTGGGTCGCCATCTCATCGGTCGGCTGCCTGCGTAGCGATGACGCTGGCAAGAGCTGGACGTTTGTCAATAAAAATGTCCGCGCTGGCTTTCAGCCCGACATCTATCCAGAGTTCGGCCAGTGTGTGCATCGCCTGATACAGCACCCGGATAGCCCAGAAGTACTATATCAGCAAAACCACTGTGGCATCTACAAAAGTACGAATGGCGGGAATGACTGGACGGATATTCAGCAGAACTTACCCTCCGAGTTCGGGTTTCCCATTGCCTTAGATCCGCATCATCCAGAGACGCTTTATGTAGTAGTAGAGGAAGGAGAGACGCGCCAGAATATAGGAGCGCAGTTCAGCATTTATCGCAGCGAGAACGCGGGAGAGCACTGGGAGGAAATGACAAACGGCCTGCCAGGGGGACCTGGCGTAGGATTAGGCGTGCTGCGCCATGCTATGTGTACAGACATAAAAGATCCCTGTGGCGTATACGTTGGCACCACCACCGGGCAGCTCTTCGCCAGCAGCGACCGGGGCGAAGGTTGGCAACTGGTGGCGGAGTATCTGCCACCAATCTACTCTGTAACCGCCGCAGTCCTTACGTAAACATGGCCGCTAGCTTTTTATCTATCGTGCGGCTGATATCTCCTGTTTTCAGACAGAGGACCCCTCAGTGCCTGCGGCGCTTCGCAAAGAGATAAGTATAGAAGCTGGGAAATGGCCTGCCATGCCATTTCCCAGCTTCTATACTTATCAGCGCGAGCCGCGTAGCGGCAAGAAATTTCCTGCTTTAAGAAGGTTCGTTAGCAGTATTTATATGATTGATTCCTTTTTGTAAGCATTCAATTACACAGGACTTGTAGGTAATAGCATTGCGTTTAAAATCTTTCTTTGCTATTATTAGGGGCGAGGTGAAACACAGCATTGCGCTATGATGCGCGAAGGCATCCCAAAAGCGTTCCCTATTTTTATCAGGCGAAGTCGTACGACCTCGTTTGCAGAAGGAGATCTTGTGGATAAAACAGCAAGGAAGAGGAGTATTTCTCTCGTTTTCTCTCTCGTTTGCCTGCCGTTTTTACTGCTGCTCAGCGCGTGTGTGCAGCAAAGCGATACTACCCCGACCACAACCTCGGGGCCGGTGAAGATTGGTATTTCGTTGTCGCTCACCGGAGACGCATCTGGCGATGGACAATCGTTGCAGCAGGGCTATCAGCTTTGGCAAGACTATATCAACAAAAAAGGTGGCCTTCTGGGTCATCAAGTCCAGCTGGTCATTTATGATGACGCCACCAGACCCGAGCAGGCTCGCCTCAACTATCAGAAATTGATATCCGTCGATAAAGTCAATTTCACCCTTGGACCTTTTGACGATGCCTTTACGGTCAACGGGGCAGAAGTTGCCCAAAAGTATGGCTATGCCTTTTTGCAGGGCACAGGAACTTCCCCCCAGGACTTTACCCATAACCTGACCAACATGTTTTGCGTGTCATTGACGGCGTCGCACTATATGGCCAGTCTGGTCAATTATATCCTGTCTTTGCCGACAAACATCCGTCCAAAGACGGTTGCCTACTCCACCTCGGACAACGCCTTTACGTCTTCACAGGTTACGCCGGTCGTACCTCTTTTACAGAATGGTAATCTGAAGACGGTCTTGAACCAGGTCTACCCGCAAGAGAACACGGATCTCAACCCGCTCGCCCAGAAAGTCGTCAACTCCCATGCTGATGTCGTCATCCTGGGAACGGATACGCTGGCCGATAGCGTCGCGTATATCAAGTACTTCGCGCAGCAGCATTTCAATCCCAAGATCCTGATGGCCACTTCAGGACCGGATCAGGGATCGGCGTTTACGCAAGGTCTTGGGAAGACCAGCCCTGAAGGCATTGTTATCGCAAATGGTGGGTGGTGGCCCACGGTCAAGACCTATCAGAACGACTACTTCGTGCCTGCTTTCATCAAGAAATTTGGTGGCGATGCGGCAGGTATCGCCTCGGATGCCGTGCAGGCGTTCTCCATAGGCCAGACGCTGGAGCAGGCCGTAAAGCAAGCCAATAGCCTCGACAATGCGAAAATCATTCCTGCATTGCGCGTTGGGACGTTTCAGACGCTCCAGGGGCCGGTAAAGTTCGCTGCTGATGGGCAAAACACCCTTGCGCTGCCGTACCTGTTTCAATGGCAGAAAAACAACCTGATCCCGGTCTACCCGACGGATCAGGCGCAGGCCAGCATGGAATATCCCAAAGCGCCCTGGTAAGCTTGCCATTCCAGCGTCTCATGTATACAATGGAACGGTAACAAGCGTCCTCAGTTCCACGACCACCGTCTGTCCTACCGGACGAGCGCGGTGGTCGTGGAGTGCTAGAAAGGTATGATCTCGTGTCCTTAGTTATCCAAGGAATTGTACTGGGAGTTCTCACGGGCGGCATCTATGCTCTAATGGCCTCGGGACTGACCCTGATTTTCGGAGTGCTTGAAATCATTAATATTGCGCAGGGCATTCTTGTCGTCCTGGGCGCGTATCTCAGCTTCGTGCTGGAGAGATCCCTGCATATGGACCTCTTTTTAGGGTTACTCATCACCCTGCCGCTTATGTTCGGCCTCGGTGTGCTGCTTGAATGGGCCTTTATACGCAGGCTCACATGGGAGCGTATCACGTTGTCCATCCTTGTGACCTACGCTATTGCTCTCGTCATTGAAGGCATATTGGGCTTCTTCTTTACTACGAATTACCAGGAACTGCACTCCTGGTACATCGATGCCACGGTGAATGTCGCTGGCTACTATATCAGTTATGTCTATATCTTCTCCTTTGTGTTGAGCGTCGTGCTCCTGGCGGCAGTCTTCTTCCTGGTGTATCGGACCTCCTTCGGTCGTAAACTGCGGGCATCGATGCAGAACCGCACTGCTGCGTCCCTGATTGGCATCAATGTGGGGCGCATTCAGACCATCACCTATGGCATTGGTACCGCCCTCGCGGCTGCTGGTGGCATGGCCTTCGGTGCCACCAACGCATTTAATCCCGCCAGTTCCTATGACCTGATCTACCGACTGCTGGTGATCATTGTGCTGGGTGGCCTGGGTAGCCTGAGCGGTGCCCTTATCGGTTCGGTCGTGATGGTTGTTATCGGAGATGTCGTTGCTTTGCTCTGGTCGCCGGTCTGGTCGAGCACCATCTTTTTCGTCTTGCTCGCGGTCCTCCTGGCATTTCGGCCCCAGGGACTCTTTGGACGCCTTGAAGGAAGGAAGCAATGAAAATACTCAGAAGGGGCGGGCTGCTCGCCTTGCTGGTACTTGTACTGGTGTTTCCGGTGCTGCTCTCTCCCAATAACGCTGTAACTGATATTGTTGTTTACACTCTCATATACGCGATGGGAGCGACCGGGTGGAATATCTTTTCCGGCTACACCGGCTACATTTCCATTGGTCACACTGTGTATTTCGGTGTCGGTGCGTATACAATGGCCCTGGCCTGCCAATACTGGAACATTCCAGGCGGCTACCTTCCCTTTCTGCTATTGCCTCTGGCCGGG
This sequence comes from Chloroflexota bacterium, assembly GCA_030854195.1. Classification (GTDB taxonomy): domain Bacteria; phylum Chloroflexota; class Ktedonobacteria; order Ktedonobacterales; family Ktedonobacteraceae; genus JACDAE01. Next base: position 7,925 of record JALYTQ010000059.1, on the reverse strand, counting down.
CTGATTGCGGGTGTGTTCGCAATCCCATTGGGGGCTTTAGTCCTGCGCACGCGTAAATATGCTTTTAGCATAACTACTATTGCGATATTGTTCATCTTCCAACTTCTGGGCTTCAATCTCACAGGCATCACCAATGGCTCGCGTGGCATCTTTCTGCCCACGCCGCCCTGGGACCCCAATCTCTCCGATCTGCCTTTCTACTATGTCGCTTTTATCCTGCTGCTTATAGCTCTCTTTGTTTCGTGGCGCATCCGCCATTCCAAATACGGCCTGGGGCTGCTAGCAATCCGCGATGACGAGGATCGCGCGTTCGGCCTGGGTGTAAAGCCAGGACCGTATAAACTGTCGGCCTATGTGATTTCCGCGATCTTTGTTGGGATGACTGGTGCCATGTTCGCCTACTTTATTGGTACGATCTTTCCACAGTTTGTTTTCGATCCCATTGTGGATGTCAATCTGACGACGATCATGTTCCTTGGTGGCCTGGGCACTCTCTCTGGCTCGCTTATAGGGGCGATCCTGGTCGTGCCTCTGCAACAATGGCTGACGCTTCAGTTCGGCGCGAGTAGCCTGAATCTTGTCGTGTTCGGCGCGCTCCTTCTGGTGGTTCTGCTGGTCTTGCCGCAAGGAATAGTTCCATCATTACAAACCCGGTGGACCTCCTGGAAGGCTTCTCATCCGAAGGAGGAGGCGCGTGGGAACGGTGCCGCGAGTCAGGAACGCGCGGTCCTTGCAGAGAGGAGAGAGGTGTAGCCCTTATGAGTCTTTTAGAAGTACACGCGGTCTCGAAAGCCTTTGGAGGTATTCGAGCGCTGAATGATTGCTCGCTGGCAGTTGAACAAGGCACGATTACAGGCTTGATCGGCCCCAACGGTTCAGGTAAAACAACACTCTTCAATGTGATTACCGGCTACGAGCGCGTAGACTCAGGCGAGATCCGCTTTGATGGAAAAGTCATCTCAAAGGAGTCACCGGCGACGATATTTGGGCTCGGCATAGGACGGACATTTCAGCTCACACGCGTTTTTACACGTCTTACCGTGCTCGAAAATATGCACATTGCCCTGCCACGCACGATGCGCGGACTCCTCAGACATTGGGGGTCGGCGCAAGAGCAACGCCAGACGCTGGAACTATTGGATTTTGTGGGCCTCACCCGGCTTAAGGATGAGCCAGCCGGTAACCTCTCATACGGACAGAAGAAATTGCTGGAGTTTGCCCTCATCCTGGTGGTTCAGCCGCGCTTGATTCTGCTGGATGAGCCTGCTGGCGGGGTGAACCCTACCATGATCAATGAGTTGGCGACCATGATCCGCACCCTGAACGAGCAGCGACATATCACCTTCCTGGTGGTCGAGCATAATATGGAATTCGTCATGAACCTCTGCCATACTGTGAATGTGTTGCATCGTGGCACGACCATTGCCGCAGGGCCACCCGAGGCAGTACGGAAGAACGCATCGGTCCTGGATGCTTATTTAGGAGTGTAGGAATATGTTGAAATTAGAGAACGTTGTCGCGGGCTATGGAGGAGGCGATGTCCTCAAAGGGGTGGATCTTGAGGTCGAAAGGGGGTCGCTTACCTGCATCGTTGGCCCCAATGGCGCTGGCAAATCAACGGTGCTGCGCGTCGTGAGCGGGCTTCTGAAGCCGCGCCAGGGAACGGTCACCTTTGAAGGTCAGTCGATTACCGGAAAGTCGACGCAACACATCCTGGAACTGGGCATTGCTCAGATTCCGCAGGAGCACAGCCTGTTTCCTGATATGACGGTGCGCGAAAATATGGAACTGGGAGGCCAGATTCTGCGCAACCAGCGCCGTATCGTACAACGCTTACACCAGATCGAGGAGCGGTTCCCACTGATTAAGGAACGCTCAAAAGAGCGAGCCAGGAGCCTTTCAGGCGGCCAGCAGCGCCAGATCGAGATCGCCCGCGCCCTCATGCTCGATCCTACGCTGGTACTGGTAGATGAGCCATCAATGAGCCTTGATCCTAAGACCCTCGCCCAGGTGTTTGAAACCATCAAACAGATGCACGCGGGCGGCACAACAATACTGCTCGTCGAACAGAACGTGCGCGCAGGATTGGCCGTTGCTACCGAGGGCATCGTGATGGAGTCCGGTCGCGTGCGTATGCGGGGACCGGCGGAACAGGTCAGCAAAGATCCTGAGATGGGTCATCTCTTCTTTGGAGGCACTCTTTCCGGGTCGTAATACATGGAGATACAATGATGGACGCGAACGTCGTTGTCACTTATAACGCTACAACTGAGGAAAGAGCGCTGTTCTTTGAAATTATAGGAGGCAGCGCTCCTCTCACTTTCCTCAACGAGCACTCTCCTGTACAGCGAGAACAGTTATTAGAGCAGGCTACCGTGCTCCTCGCGTGGAACTTTCCACAGGAGGTTCCAGCGCAGGAATATACCCGCTTGCAGCCAGGCACATTTATTCAGCTCGTTACCGCCGGGGCCGACCATATGCCGTTTGCGAACTTGCCTCCTCATATCACGGTGGCAAGCAATGTCGGAGCCTACGCTACGCCCATGGCTGAACATAATATGGCGCTGATCCTGGCCCTGGCGAAACGCCTGCTTGTCGAACATAAGAAACTGATGCACAACGAATTCGATGACGTGACTTTCACTCGTTCCCTCTTCGGCGCAACGGTTGGCATCATTGGCTTCGGCGGGACCGGGCGCGCCACCGCCCGACTTATGCAAGCCTTTGGTATGCGCATCTACGCGCTCAATCAGAGCGGAAAAAGTACTGCGCCTACGGACTTTATCGGCACCCTGCACGATCTGGAGCACGTATTGCGCGTCAGCGATGTGGTGCTCCTCTCTTTGCCTCTCACCAGAGCAACCAGGGGACTCATAGGAGCCAGGGAGCTTGCCTGGATGAAAGCAGACGCGATCCTTGTGAATAGCGCTCGCGGCGCGCTTATCGACGAGGAAGCGCTGTATACCCACGTGCAGAGCCATCCAGACTTTCTGCTCGGCATTGACACCTGGTGGAACGAACCACTGCGCGGGAGCGCGTTCCGCGTAGAGCATCCCTTTCTAGCGCTGCCCAACGTCCTGGGCTCCCCGCACAATTCAGCCCTTGTCCCACAGATTATAGTGGATGCCGCGCGCCAGGCCGCCGAAAATGTCAAGCGCTTCCTCAATGGCGAGCCAGTAACAGGAATTGTACGCCGCGAAGATTACCTGGAGTAAACACCTCACAGTAGGGATGGGGCTGGCCCCCATCCGGTTCCCAATGCAGTCTACCAGGCCAGATGGGGGCCAGCCCCATCCCTACTAAAGAGTTTATAAAGGAGCAAACCATGGAAAAGTCATTCAGTAATCCCGAAGGTATCGCCCCTCCCATCAGTAACTATTCGCATGTCGTGCGCGTCGTGATTGCCGATACGGCCCTGATCTACATTGCCGGGCAGGTTCCGCTGGACCAGAACGGCAAGCTTGTAGGCGAGAACGATATCGGCGCGCAGACCGAGTTTGTCTTCAAGCAGATTGAGATGCTGCTTCAATCCGCCGGTGCCTCTTTAAGCGACGTTGTAAAGGCGAATATCTACGTCACCGATATATCCCAATTCGCTAAGGTCGCAGAGGTGCGCAATCGCTACTTTGCCACCAATCCACCAGCCACGACATTTGTGGAAGTGAGCCAACTTGTGAAAAAGGACTGGATGGTTGAAATCGAGGTACAGGCCGCTGTTCAGTTGTAGTGCAAATGCCTCATCTTAAAGTAAGGAATAGCTTTTTAAAAGTTTGCTAAATATTTGTCGATATGCTATGCTTTTGATGGATTTTGGTGAAAAATTAGCAAGCTGTCCTTCTGAAAGAGCTGAATGATGATGAAGACAGGGCTTTCTGTTTCTCTACTCCCACCAGATACAATCCCTGGCAATATCTTGAGGCGAACCAAATTCTTCCGCCCACGTGTTCTCAGCGATGTCATTTCCCGTGATCGGTTCCTTGAAGGCTTGAATAGCGGACTTGGTGGTAAGATCACGCTGGTATGCGCTCCCGCCGGTTTTGGCAAGACAACCCTGCTCGTTGAGTGGCTTGAGTCAAGCGGTCGCCCATCAGCCTGGTTCTCCCTGGATGAACGCGACAACGAGCTGCCCGTTTTTGTGCAGGCGTTCGCAACCTCTGTGCGTACTATCTTCCCTGATGCATGCCAGAACACAGCCAGTTTGCTCACAGCCCGGCAACTTCCTTCATTAGATCAATTGGCTACCTTGCTCATCAATGACCTTGCCGATCTACCTGAAGACGTAATCCTGGTGATGGATGATTACCACCTCATTCACACGAGCGAGATCCACCACCTCCTCAACCTGCTGATTGAACATCTTCCCCCTCAACTGCACCTGGTGCTGGCCACGCGATTTGATCCTCCTCTGTCATTATCCAGGTGGCGCGCCAGAGGCTATCTGCACGAGCTGCGTAGCACCGATCTTCGCTTTACACTGCAAGAGATAGAGGCATTTCTTGCATGCGCGTTAGATAAAGAAGTAGCACATGACACAGCCAGTGCGCTCGCGGAAGTAACGGAGGGATGGATTGCGCTTTTGCGACTGGTCACGCTCTCACTGAGCAGAATCACAGATCGTAAGGCTTTTATTGAGCGGCTTCGCAACTCCCCCGAAAAGTATGTGAGTGGGTACCTGGTGGAGGAAGTCCTCAGCCAGCAAACTCCTGCTGTGCAGTCATTGCTTCTGCGCATATCGATACTGGAGCAGTTCTGCGTAGACGCGTGTGTTGCAATCATGGGTAGTGATACCACTCGTGAACAAGTGCAGGCTACCCTGGACTGGTTGGAGCACGCGAATATGTTTCTTGTCCCGCTTGATGATCTTGAGGGATGGTATCGCTTTCATCACCTGTTCAGGGTATTGTTGCGCCAGCAAATGCTAAATCACGGCAGTGCTGAGGAGCTTGCTACTCTGCATCATCGAGCAAGCGTGTGGTATGCTGAGCGGGGTTTCACCGAGGAGGCCCTCAGGCACGCGCTGGAGGCAGGAGATACGACCTATGCGGCACACCTGGTGGAGGCGCAATTCCTTCCGGCGCGTGGGCACGAACGTTGGATGCTCATGGAGCGCTGGTTGCACCTGTTATCTGAAGAGCAGATCCAGAGTAGTCCAACACTGCTTTGCGCGCGGGTCTGGATTTTGCAAACGCACGGACTGCACACAGACCTTCCTCGCTTGCTGACGGCGACCAAACAACTTTTAACAGCCAGAGATAGCCATGCCAGTGATGAAGACACCCGGCAGGTTAGACTCCTGCATACACTGATAGAGATTGCCTGGAGCCATTGCTACTACCGGGCAGGGCAGGCGCAGGCGAGCCTCGAAAGCGCCCGTTCCGCGCTGGCCTGGCTTCCTCCAGGCGAGGAGCAGGTAGAGATCCAGGCATTGATGTATCTGGCACTCTCTAGCCAGCTCACTGGACAGGAAGATAAGGCACTCCAGGAGCTTGACAATGCTCTAAGAAACCGCGCCAGGAATCTCGCCAGCACTGCTCACTTACTCATTCCGCAGGCGCTTGTATACCTGGCTGCTGGCAAGTTGCATATGGTGGAGCAAACTGCACGCCATTTACTCCAGACGGCCAGGGATGGCGGTCTTACCCTGAGCCAAAATTATGCCCATTGGATGCTCGGAGTGGTGCATTACGAACGGAACCTGCTAGATGATGCGATATATCACTTCTCAGTCGTAATCACCAACCAGCACTTAGTGAACTTTTGGGTGGTGCAGGATGCAATGTACGGTCTGGCCTTAGCTTACCAGGCCCAGGGGTTGAGCAACAAGGCACAGGAGGCTGCTCATGACCTCCTCACCTGGGTACAAGAACAGCACAATATGGGCGAGCTCAAGGCGGTTTATGCCTTCCACGCGCAGTTGGCACTTTTGCAGGATGAGGTGGAGAAAGCTACACAGTGGTTTGAGTTAGCAGGCGAGCAAGAGGCGCTGGGGCCGATGCGCTTTCTGGAGGATCCACCTATCACCAAAGCTTATATGCTGCTTGCCTATGGCAACGAAGCGAGTGTAGCACAGGGGCAGGCGTTACTTGACAATCTCAAACAGAGCGCTGAAACCATACATAATACGCGCAAGACGATCCAGGTGCTCATTTTGCAAGCATGGGCATACGAACTTCAAGGGTGCCTGACCGAGGCGCTGGATGTGCTGGAATGTGCGCTTGCCCAGGGGTATTCAGGCGGGTTTATCCGTGTATTTGCTGATCTGCTGCCATTGGCCAGCGTACTACAAAAGCTGCGCAAACGCCGCAAGGCGCGCCAGGTGGTCGACAACAAGTTCGATGCCTATCTGCAAAGCATCCTGGCAGCGATGATTCCTCTGGCTGCGTCAGCAGCGTCAAAGCAAGATCTTATGCGGCAAGAGGGACTGGAACCGCTGACTGAGCGCGAACTGCACATTCTGCGTTTACTAGACAAGGGTCACACGAATAAGGAGATGGCAGACGAACTGGTGGTGACCACTGGAACAGTCAAGGCGCATACGAAAAATATCTATCGTAAACTGAGCGTAAATAACCGTCAGGCTGCTGTCACCCTCTCCAAAGCACTCGGCCTGCTAGCTGAAAATTAGGCTCCCTGAAACAGGCAATACAGAGATCTTAAGAAGAAAAATGTCTGACCAGCGCGTCCATCAACCCACCAACTCCAAAGCGGAGCGCGTCGGTTGCGGGCAGGCCCGTCTCGTCCTCGGCGTACTTTATGGCGGCACGGGCCTCTTGCTCGCCGAGGTGATGCGTCATCAAGGCCAGCCCGACGACCTTGCTATGGCGATCGGGACGAAGCCAGCTCACCGCCTCCTCGTTGATCTCGATGAGGCGATTGAGCGATGGCAGCGGGCAATGCTCGTAGCCGTCGATCGTCTTTGCGCCCGCCTTGTGGCAGAAGATCATCGCATCGGGCATTGATCCGTGGATGAGGCCGAGCGTCACGGGAGAATAGCCGGGATGGTTGAGCGCGCCCTGCCCCTCGACAAAGACCCAGTCATGCCGATTGCTGAAATCGATGACCATCTCCTCGACCAGACCCGCCACGAAGTCACTGATGATGCGATCGACGGGTAGGCCATTGTCGGCGATCATGATCCCCGTCTGGCCGCTAGCCACAAAGGCGCTATCGAGGCCGCGTTGCGCCGCCTCGCGCTCCAGTTCGAGCGCCACGGTCATTTTGCCAACGCTACCAATCTTCCACCTTTTTTCGAGCGAAGCTCGTCCTCCGTTACGCCGTAGCGCTGCATGATCTGCCAGTCCAGAAGGCAGTAACTCGTGGGCAGTCCCTCATACGTCCTGTCGTGCCGTGGTCGCGTCATCCCCATTTTCGTCGCCTGCCATACCAGCGCCTTGTAGCCCCTCGTCGGGAACAGCTCTAGCAATTGCCTGCGCGTGGCCGTCTTATAGCGCCTCTTAAGAAGCTTCAACTCCTCTTCAGTCCACAGTACGGATGCGTTGGAGTCGCGATAGCAGATCAACCCATCAACACCCCATTCCGGGTCGCACCAGTGGATGAGCATCTTATAAAAGTGCGGCGCGAGAGGTTCGACAACCACCTTCTCTATGAAAGTATCCACTACCATGGGCATTTCTTCGTGCGGAACTACCTCGTCCCAATGCTCTCCGGCCTCGTGCATCATTTGCCTGTACGTCCTCCGCTTCTGCGACTGGGTGGTGTTCTTACTCACCTCATCTCTGCGGCTCTGCAGCCTGGTCAATTCAGCGCTGTGGGTTTTGTAGGACTCCTTGGCGATGGAGAGTAGCCTCGGCGCATCCGCCAGCTCTCCACTCGCTATCTGCTTCTCTATCCTCGTCAACACAACCTGAACGGCCCTGATGTCCCTCTCGATGTCGCTTTGAAGTTGCAGTTGAGCCGCCTTCTCC
>JALYTQ010000300.1 GCA_030854195.1 Chloroflexota bacterium | reverse complement strand
CATCTGAAGAGTGGGCACCCGGATGGACGCAAGGCCCATCCCTACTGATATATTATCTTTTGTTTCAAAACTACCCAGATCAGGCGGTACCTGACAGCAGGTGTCAGCCATATCGCGGTACAATAAGTAGTACACGTCTCGAAGTAAGCACTCGTAGTTTGTTCCCTGCTCTCATTGGAGGTAGACTTTGGCTTCCAGGCAAGAATTTACTGTGATCGGTGAGTATGCCTATAATCGTGCCAGCCCGACGAGGTGGATTGTCTCACATTTTCTACGCTATAAACGTTATGTGCTTTCCTATATGCTTACCGCAGTACTGGCGAATATTCTGATTAATGCGTTTATTGCTCTACTGACAGGAGCCGCATTCGATGCCGTCTCGCGTGGCGATGCGAGTGGGCGCAGCGTCTTGTTACGGATCACACTGGGCCTGCTCGGCGTCGTGCTGGTTGGCGTGGTGATGGATCTCGGCGCTCGCCTCTCTTCTGAGATTATGGGCAAGCGCATCGCCCGTGATGCGCGCAACGAACTCTACCTGAGCCTGCTGGGAAAGAGCCAGACTTTTCATAATCGTCAGCGCGTCGGCGATGTAATGGCGCGGGCGTCGAACGATATGACCGCGCTCAGCGATATGATTGTGCCGGGCTTCGATATCATCTTTGACTCGTTCCTGTCGATCGTGGTCGTGGTTGTTGCGATTGCTTTTCTCAATGTGCAACTCCTGCTGGCACCTCTGCTCTTTGTGGTTGCCTTTCTCTTTGCCCTACGCCGCTACTCGCGCAAGCTCAACCCCGTCTCGGACGCGATGCGCGCTCAGTTCGGCACGACAAACGCGGTCCTGAACGAGGCGGTGGCGGGCATTGAGGTGGTGAAGGCAACCGCGCAGGAGGAGCAGGAGCAGCACAAGTTTGGCGAGAATGCCACGCGCTATCGCGACTACTTTGTGAAGAGCGGACAGATCCAGGGCCGTTACCTGCCGACGCTGCTGGTGGCATGTGCGCTGGCGGGCGCTTTCCTGCACGCTTTGTTCCTGGTAACGCAGCACCAGATCTCGATCGGGACGCTGGTCGCTTACATGGGCTTGATGACCATTCTGCGCTATCCCACCTACATCTCGATCTGGACCTTCAGCCTCGTCCAATTGGGCATCGCGGGTGCCGAACGCATTCTGATGCTGATGAAAGAGGAGACCGAGCTGGACGAGAACGAGTCCGGCTACCGGGCGGAGATGCGCGGCGATATCGTCTTCGAGCATGTCACCTTCAGTTATGGCAACACGCCTGTCTTGAAGGACCTCTCCTTCCATGCTGAGCCGGGGCAGACCGTTGCGATCGTGGGGCAGACCGGCGCGGGCAAGAGCAGCCTGACGAAGCTGGTCAATCGCATCTACGATGTCGATGCAGGTAGCGTGCGTATCGATGGCATCGACGTGCGCGACTGGAATCTGGATGCGCTGCGCTCGCAGATCTCTACGATTGAGCAGGACATCTTCCTCTTCTCGCGCTCAATCTCTGAAAATATCGCGTATGGCCTGGGCCAGAAGGCCGACGAGGCCGCGATTAAGCAGGCGGCGCAGGATGCGCAGGCGCACAAGTTTATTCAGGGCTTCAAGGATGGCTACGAGACGGTTATTGGCGAGCGCGGTGTCACGCTCTCCGGCGGACAGCGCCAGCGCATCGCCATCGCCCGCGCCCTGCTGACCGATCCGCGCATCCTGATCCTTGACGATTCTACCAGCGCGATCGATAGCGCGACCGAGGACGAGATTCAGCAAGCGATCCGCCGCGTGCTCCATGGACGCACAACGTTATTGATTACGCACCGCATCTCGCAAATCCGTTGGGCCGATAAGATCCTCTTCTTGCGCAAGGGAGAACTGATCGATGAAGGGACGCACGACGAGCTTATGGCGCGCTGCGAAGCATACCGCCGCATCTTCTCGCACTATGAGCCACCGACAGCCGTTCAAGAGAAGGTAGCGTCGGGACCACTGTCGAAGGAAGGAGTACTATAGATGGGCTTTTTCATGGATGGTCTGGACGCCGAGGCGTACGACCGCAGCTATAAAGACAGTCAACTGGTGAAGCGCATCATCAGCTACTTCCGTCCCAGACTCAAACTTATGCTCACCGTCGCCGTTCTGGTTGTGCTCGGTTCTCTGCTGGACGCCGCTTTCCCGATTTTGATTGCGCGCAGCATCGACATGCTGCAATCGGCGCGTGCCTTTCAGATAGCGCTGCTGCTGGTTGCTTTCATCCTGGTCGCGGGCGCGCTCTCGTGGGTCTTTAATCTGTTCCGCCAGTGGTTTAGTGCCCGCGCGGTTGGTGACGTGGTACTACAACTGCGCCGCGACACCTTCAACGCAGTTATGTCACGCGACATGTCCTTTTTTGATGAGTTTAGTAGCGGCAAAATTGTCAGTCGCGTGACTTCTGATACCGATAAATTTGCCACGGTCGTCACCCTTACGCTCAACTTGCTCAGCCAGATATTGCTCTTCTTCCTTGTCGCGGGGATTCTGCTTGTCAGGAACTGGCATCTCGCCCTGCTGGCGCTCTCGATCATGCCCGCGATTGTGCTGGTCGCGCTGGGCTTCCGGCGTCTGGCGCGCAGCTCGACGCAGCGCTCGCAGCGCTCTCTGGCGCGTGTCAATGCCAACGTGCAGGAGGTGATCAGTGGCATTACCGTAGCCAAGAACTTCCGGCAGGAACAGAACATGTACGATGAATTTAAGAAGGTCAATGAGCAGTCGTATCATGTCAACCTGCGCTCGGGCTACCTCTACAATGGCATCTTTCCCGTCCTGGTCGCGTTAGCCAATATCGGCACGACGATCGTGGTCTACTTCGGTGGGCAGAACGTCTTCAACCATAGCATCTCGGCGGGCGACTGGTTCCTTTTCCTGCAAAGTATCGGCTTGCTGTGGCTCCCGTTGACCAGCATCGCCTCGTTCTGGAGCCAGTTCCAGCTTGGTCTGGCGGCAAGCGAGCGCGTCTTTGCCCTGCTCGATGCCGAACCACGCGTGCGCCAGATAGACAAGCAGCCAGTCACGCAACTGTCTGGCAAGATCGATTTCAGGGATGTCTACTTCAGGTACGACGATCGGCAGACCGTGCTGGCGGGCTTCAATTTTACCATTCAGGCGGGCGAGACCGTGGCCCTGGTGGGACACACGGGCGCAGGCAAGTCGAGCCTGGGCAAGCTGGTGGCGCGCTTCTACGAATTCCAGGGCGGTCAGCTGTTGATCGATGGGCGCGATATCCGTACCTTCGACCTGCACGACTATCACCGTCACCTGGGAGTTGTGCCGCAGGTGCCATTCCTCTTCTCCGGCACGATCGCCGACAATATCCGCTACGCTCGACCGGAGGCGAGCGACGAGCAGGTCGCCACCATTGCGCAACAGATCGGGAGTGGTGACTGGCTAGAATCGCTGCCCGATGGTCTGCAGACGCTGGTCGGTGAGGAGGGCAAGGCGCTCTCGATGGGCCAGCGCCAGCTCGTTGCCCTGGCGCGTGTCCTGTTGCAGAATCCATCGATCATCATTCTTGACGAGGCCACCGCGAGCGTCGATCCGCTGACCGAGGCGCAGATCCAGGAGGGGCTAGACACGCTACTCAAGGGGCGCAGCGCGATTATCATTGCCCATCGCCTCTCGACCATTCGCCACGCGGACCGCATCATTGTGCTGGATCGTGGTCGCATCGTCGAGGAGGGCAGTCACGAGGCGTTGATGGCGCAGGGCGGCCACTACGCGCAACTGTATAATACTTACTTCCGTCACCAATCGCCCGACTATAAACCAGGTGAGGGCTTCGTTCCCGTACTGATACCCGTAAGGAGTGAAAACGTATGAACCAACCGCAAACAGACCCCGAACGAAAAGGCTGGGTTGCAAAGGACTATCAGGCTGAGTTCCCTGACCCAATTGCTGTTGAAGCTGGCGAAGCTTTTGCTGTGAGCGAAAGAATCAGTGTCTGGGAGAACAATCCTGCATGGATCTGGGTATGGTGTACCGACCAGCAAGGAAAAAGCGGCTGGGTACCGAAAACGATCATCCAGATGGATGCAGACGGTCAGACGGGAAGTACTCACGCCGCTTACAATGCCATCGAACTAACGGTTAAGGCTGGTCAGAAACTCACCATCGAGCACGAGGAAAGCGGGTGGTTCTGGTGCCGCGATCAGCAGGAAAAGCACGGCTGGGTTCCTCTCAGTCATGTGAGAGCAGAACCCTGATCTTTCTGCTCTCCGCTATAGTAAATTCGCGATGCCTGTGACGCCACCCCCACAAATCCCTTATGTGAAGCGCCACAGGCATCGCGTAGTTTAGAAGAGTTACCTCTGTTTAATTAACAGGTTGAAGCATAGGTACTGAAACTTCCCAGGTAGTCGTAGCGCCCATTATAGCCTTGCGAGGGGCTATCGTGGGAGAACCACGAGAAGAAGGCTTCGTCCTGGAGATTGTATCCGCTCAGGGTGAACGTATTGCCAACCAGGGGATCACCCACCTCCAGCGTCGAAGAGCAGCCGTACTGAGGCTCGGCGGGAACCGACCAGTTCGGAACCGTGTTGTTGGTGAGCGGATCGTTTGCCCATTCGGCGAGCTCGTGGCTCAGGGCCGCGACATCCGAGAAGGCACCACCAGGAGCGGTATCAAAGGACGCGTAGGCATAGGTAAATGTGTTCCCGCTGCTATCCTGCACGGCAGTATGGTAGCCACCGATGCAGCACTGGCTTGGATCACCTTGATACATATCGATATTGAGTGCGGCGAAGATAGTCAGGTGAGATGGAGATAGCGCGCTGGAAGAGCTCGCCAGGCTATCCGCCTGTGGACTGAACCAGTCGATATCGACCTGGGCGTTGCCACCCGTCGCGCTACTGCTGCTCCCTGAAGCAGCGGGAACGGTGAGATTTACCGCGGGCTGAATCGTCGGCTGACCCAGCAAGAGGTGATAGTTCGCGCTATTTGAAGAGATGCTGCTCCAGAACTCCGCGCGCTGGATGGCATCAACATACTGGGTCGTATCGCCAGTATTGTAGGGTCCATCGCTCTTGAAAAGCGGCGAGCTTGCGATGTTGCTCGTGATCGACGTGCCATCCGACGTAGAGCCATCCGAAAATGTGAAGATCAGCGGCACGATATCGACGGGAATGGTAGAGGTGGCCGGCCCCTTGTGCGGATCGGTCCCGACCATAGTATAGGGATAGTTCTGACCGCCAGAGGTAAACGACGAAGTCCATGTTTGCAGCGCGCCACTCGCGGCGCGCACGGGCGCTTTGCCAGGATTTGCCAGCTTATGCAGTGGGCGATACGCAAAGTGTGGATACTGAGCTCCCACCGCATTTGCTCTGGCAAACGCGGTCCCCCCAAGGATGCTCATGGAGAAAAGAGCCAGGACGGTCAATGTGAAAGACCGACCCGCAAAGGAAAGTGCTTTTTGTCTTTTCACCAAGAGATGGTGCTCCTTCTTACTTACTTATTACAAAATCAAGATACGCACTACGTTGTTTTATCCAATAGTATTGTCAGGCCTGTCATGTGCAAGCCTATGAGACATCTATACTATAGCAAACGTGCCTTCACCAGGCTTTTTACGGGGCTTTTTATTTTCACGCTCATCTCGTATAAGAATGTGGAGAAAACACTACATAATTTCAGTATCCTCAAGTGGATCGATATTCCGTCTCAGCCCAGGCCGCTCGCGCCTTGAGGGATTGTACAGAGGAAAGCCGAAAAGGTCAAGTGTTTTTGCAATAAGGAACGCGCCTGGAACAGAAGGCATTAGAGAAGACATTGTTTTCTGTCAGTAAATTTCGACCTCCCTCTACGTGAGTACCTCAAGAAGTATAGTATAATAGTAGGAATAAGCACAGGACTTCCTATAATACAAATCACCGATATACTGATTTTTATTGGCCATAGTTTAGTACTCCTGGAAATGACTTAGTAGGGATGGGCCTTGCGTCCATCCGGTCCACCAT
>JALYTQ010000299.1 GCA_030854195.1 Chloroflexota bacterium | reverse complement strand
TATGAAGTCCACAGCTGCAGCGGTGCGCATCACGGCTCCTGGCGAGACCTCGGAGACGCGGCTGCTCATTCAAAAATGGTTCCGCGACTCCAAGGTCTTCGATATTTTCGAGGGGACCGCGCAGATACAGCGCCTGATTATCGCCCGCCGCATGTTTCCCAGGGTGGAGATCCCCTGAAATTGCTTGTGCGGCAGGCTTACATCGGAGGTAGGGATGCGTACCGTGTCCCTACTTTTTGTTCGCTGTCTCGGCCTGCTCTTCCTCGACGAACTCAATGTCGATGTTCTCATCTTCCAACGCGTCAAGCCATGTCACAGGCCGACTGTCGCGCCGGGAGGTAGGACGTTTCCGCTCGATCAGTTCGCGCTTGAAGGTCTCGCGCATAGTCGTTGTGCGTTTGTCTCGCAGCTTTCCTCTCATATTTCACCTCCTCTCCTTTGAGGTGATGGGGGTCCGCTTGTGAGCACGCAGAAGTAACGGGTTGCAAGCCTGTTAACGCCTTTCTCTCGCTATGCATATGCGGATATGCACGGCTTTGCTAGAGGCCCTATTTTTGCAAGACACAACGGGTGGGTACTTCATGCTGCCTTCTTTATGGGTGAAGTGTGAATATTTATGTCAATATGGGGAATGCGCGAGGAGGGTTCGGGGCTAAAAACGCTATCCTGACGTGTCCAATATTGGACGGACGTATGGAAGCTCTCAGCTATGCCGTATAGGATAGATGAGTTCCGTTGCTCCTCATGCATTGTACATTCGCTCTCTGCTGCATAGAACTCACCTCCTTTAAATAAAACTATCTGCACGTTCATCTTCGCTATTAACCAACTAACGGAATGTCTGCTAACTGTTAGAGAGTGTACTTGTTGCCATTTGAAAAGTCAAGCATTTTTGGAGCAATATTCGTGGTTTTCTGTAAATCGCGTCCTCGAATATGCTACACAATAAGTTGCACGCTGACCTACAAGAGTGAGGAATAGAGAAGGCGCAGATCACGGTATTTATGGAATCCACGCCTTCATCGGTACTAAATACAGGCTGTTATATCTTGTGATAGTTTCCTACCTGGGTCAGGAAGATCTTGACCAGCCCCTGCACGATAACGATAGCGACCCCGAGCGCCACAATGATAAGTGTTGTCCATACCCAGATCAGGTTGATGCCCGCGACCCGGCTGGCCGAGTGTGGATCAAGCGATGTGAGGAGGAGCGGAATCAGAATCATCAAAGGGACGGCGAACAAGACAATGCAGAAGACGATAACCGCGGCTGGTAAAATAACGCGCCAGAGGCCAGAGTCGCGCAGGTTCTCCGTTTTTGCCGTGCCATACGCCTTTTTCTGTTCCGTCGCCTGAGTCGGTGGGACCGCGCTCTGTACCGCTGCCTGTTTGTTTGCAGCAGGTACCACGCGATCACTTCCACCGGCTGCAGTCGATGTTTGAGTGCTTACTGTTTTATCGTCCATAAAGTTTCTCCTGAAAAGTATCTATGATATCCATTTTCAGTATATCATATAGAAGCGCTTTCTAGAACGCCCTATTCGAGGAGAACCTCACAGTTGCCTTACAAGTTTTCGTCGATCAGCTTAAAGATGCGCTTTCTAACCGCAATGACCAGTGCTGGCAGGACCACCGTATTGACAAACATTTTCGCGACCGTTTTGCGCATACTATTCTTCGCCATGAGAATTCTCCCTCCTTCGTTTCAGGATAACTATATATGATACGTGCAATACCCCGTGAAGGTGACATCACTAGTGCGAACGTACCTCCCATTTCAAGGATGAGAAAAACAGGAAAAGCGCTTGACAATTTTTTCCGCTGGTGCTATAGTTTCCCCATTAAGAGAGGGCGCTTAGCTCAGTGGGAGAGCGCTTCGTTCACACCGAAGAGGCCACTGGTTCGAAACCAGTAGCGCCCATCAGACCAATTTTTCAAGGGATGCCGCACAGGCATCCCTTGAACTGTATCTGCAAGCAAAATATAATGAACCTATAGCGAAAGCCCACCCCTGTTTCCAACGCCGTAGTTTGAACTTCGTATAGCAAGCAACATATATCTATGCAAATTTGTAAAAATAAGCAGTTTTACTTATGGTTTCCGATCTTGCAACACAACGAAAACGACTGCTGGCCGAACTGCAAAAGGCGGGCGTCCGGGATGAACGCGTGCTGGTCGCGCTGACCAGCGTTCCGCGCGAATATTTCGTTGGCCCAAAGCTACAGAAGCTGGCGTATTCCAACCGCGCTCTGCCTACCTGCATGGGGCAGACGATCTCGCAGCCGCTTATGGTCGCCATTATGACGCAGGCGCTCTCTCTGCAAGGCGGCGAACGGGTGCTGGAGATCGGCACCGGCTCGGGCTACCAGACGGCTATCCTGGCGCGTCTGGCCGCGTATGTCTATAGCGTTGAACGCTACCAGCAGCTCGCTTTTCTGGCGGCCCAGCGCCTCGCGCGGCTCGCTATGCATAACGTCTCGCTCTATGTCGCCGATGGCTCGCTCGGTTGGCCAGCTGAAGCGCCTTACGATCGCATTCTAGTCACAGCGGCGGCACCGACCGTCCCCGCTCACCTCCTGGAGCAGTTGACGCCGGGCGGAATGCTGGTGCTGCCCGTGGGGAGCCAGCAACGGCAAGATCTGCAGGTCATTCAGCGGACAGCAGAGGGGACGCATGTGCAGATATTGGGCCAGTGTGTTTTCGTTCCTCTAATAGGAGAAGAGGGTTGGCGCGAGTACAAATGACCTATGGGCAGCCAATCTCATTGCATGAAAATGCTTTGTTAGCGTATAATAAGAGGTAGTAGGAATTGCTTTCCCAGGCTCAATGCGAGCACAGCTCGCGGTTTTTCTGGTGAGGAGTTGCAGCATGCCAGCTATAGTGCATAGTGTACACGTAACGAACTTTCCGGGTTTGGTGTTGCTTCTGTTCGTGTGGATTGTCCTTTGTAGGTGTACCCATCTTGCCATTACCCTGCTGCGCCGTGAGCCGCTTGTTGGCTGGGCGATTGGTCCTTTCGGCGTTACCGTGATGTTCGTGCATGAACCCTCTACTATGCTTGTCTGGCTGGGCGTGATCGGCCCCGCGCTTATGTCGGGAGGCGTCCTCTACGTCGGCTTCTTTACTGCACTGAGCCCCATCCGCATCTCTCATAACCCGCTTGTGGAGATTGTATTCGTGGCCTGTGGCGTTCTTCTCACCGGCATTGGGGATATCTTTACAGCCTTTCAGGACCTGCGTTATCCATTGTGGGGCGAGGCGCGTATCTTACGCAGCATTCAGTGGTTGCGTGTCACCTGGGCGAAGATTCACTTCACGTCCTTCGGCTACTCTTACCTGAGCGACCACTTCGGCTCCAATCCGCATGATATCTTGCAGGCGTTCTAAGTGCGGGCACTCTTATGTGAGTGGAATTGTGCGTGGCCTGCGTGGCAGTGTAAAGTGGAAGGTGCTCCCACTATTCTGGTTATTGCTGAACCAGATCGTTCCACCATGCCGATCGATGATCGCCTTGGCGACGTAGAGGCCCAGGCCAATGCCCGAATATTGCTGGCTGGCGGTATTGTGAACGCGATAGAAGCGCTCGAAGATATGATCGAAGTGCTCGGTGCTGACGCCGATTCCCTCATCAATGATATTGATCAGGAACTCTCTGCCCAGGTCCTCCAGACCTACCGTGACCTTGCCGCCATGTGGCGAATATTTGATGGCGTTATCCAGGATATTGCCTACGACCTGTTCCACGCGCGCGCGATCGGCCAGGATAGCGGTGTCTTGCGCCTGAATATCGAGGTAGATCGTGTGTAGTTCGGCACTGGCCTGGATCGAGCGGACCACGCCAGCCAACACATCGGCCAGGTAAAACTGCTCGTAGTGCAGGTCCAGCTTGCCCCATTGTACCTGTGAGAGATCGAGCAGGTCGTTGACGAGCCGCTCCAGGTGCTCGGTCTGGCCTTGAATGATGCTGAGGCTGCGCAGATCATAGCTCTCCGGCAGCTCGTTTAGCGGGACATTGCTCTCTGGTGTGTTGCGCGTTTTGCGAATGCGCCGTTCGATGCGGCGCACAAGATGTTGTGTATATCCCTTGATCGCCGTCAGGGGTGTGCGCAACTCGTGCGAGACCACCGAGACGAATTCATCTTTGAGCCGCTCTACTTGCTTACTGGAGGTAACGTCGTTCAGTACCGCCACGACGCCGATGGGCGCAGTGGAAATACTGTTCCCTTCGTGTAGCGGGGCCGCGCTGATATTCAGCGTGAGCGGGACCGTTTCGCTGCCCTCGCCAATGACGAGCTCCTGATTGGTTGCTACCTCGCCTGAAAGTGCCCGTTCGACAATCTCGGCGAGCCTGGGTAGCCATTCCACGTCACTCGTCTCAGCAAGCTTGCGCAGTGGCACCTCGCGCTTAAAGTTGGTCTGCGCGAAGAACTGTTGCGCCGATTGATTGAGGGAGATGATGGCCCCCTGCTCATCGGTGATAAGCAGCCCTTCAGCCATACTTCTAAGGATCAGTTCCAGGCGTTGCCGCTCGAACTCTGCCTCACGCCAGAGGGCGTTCTCGCGTTCGCGCAGGCGCACATTCTCCAGCGCAACGGCTGCGTAGTCGGCGATCATTGCGGTCAATTGCAGAAGGTTGGTGTCAAATGTGTCCTCTTGCTCGTCGAAGAGGCTGAGCACTCCAATGATACGATTCTCGACGGTCAGCGGAATATTTAGGCCGGAGCGAATCTCGCCGCCTCTTACTTGCTCGTGGCTGCTGGGCAGCGCCAGCTCATCGGGTGCATCGAGGTATGCCGTCCTGGCTAATTGTTCGGGATCTACGTCGAGAAAGTCGAGTGCGCTGGCGGCGCTGGCGATGCGCTGCACCATGGCTTCTAGAAATGAGGCGTTTAGTGGATAGCTGGGAATGATGAAGAGTTCGAAAGGATCTCCTTTGAGGAGTATGCAGCAGGCTGAGAAGCTGTAGAGGTCGCGGAGCGCGGCCAGCAGGGCGCGATGAACCTGGAAGCGGTCGAGCGCAGCGACAAAGCGCTTGCCGATCGTATTGATATACTCCATCTCCTGACGGATGGCCGTTAAACGCTCTCCATGCTGTCCTAGAGAAGAGCGGTACGCGCTATGTTCAACATCCTCGACCTGTGGCTCTGACTGCACACTGCTCTCCATGATCATCCTTTATTGTATTTGTCTCAACTGATGAGCAACTTCATCGTGAAGCGGGGGCGCGATCAGGTCGCCCGTTAGCTCTTTTAGGCCCGCAAAGCACTCATCCAACAACGCGTTCAGTCCTGCCGCCAGTTCTGTCGAGGTGACACCTGAAAGCTGCTCCTGGATAACGGATGGTACGATATCGGTATAAGGACGTGTAACGAGAAAATGCAAAAATGGATATTCATGTCTGATGCGTCTGGCAGCACCTTGTACTAGAACACGCGTGGTCGCTTTGCCCAGGAGGGGTGCTACTCGCTCATCAATCAACCGTATGGCTTTCAGGTACGCCTCTGTAACTTGCTCACGGGAGACGGAAGAGGAGTTGTCATTCGTAGGTGACATCGGGTTCTCCCTTCAGCTCTTGATATGCTCTCCAACATTTATTATAGCATAGGTGCCTATATTTTGTAAGTAGCTAGTACTCACATTGTTAACACGACGTTATCAACACTGTATACGGTTGCTTGATGCAGCAACGTCAATTGAAGAGTTATACCTGCTTTCTCTAACTTTTTGTCCTGCCTTGATGATAACCCTATTTTTCTCCAAACTGTTACAGGGAAGGGGAAAGTGGAGAGGTATTTGTTTGGGGTGTCTCCTCTTTGGTCAAAAATACACCGATAGACCGAACAGAGATCTGGCTTATCAAACAAAGTATTACAATCGAAATATTACCTTGACAATCACAGTACTATGATGTATACTCCAACTACGAGGTGATGATATGAGTGAAAACAAACTTCCCTCCGACCTGCTGCGCGGACATACCGATACGATGATTTTACGGCTCTTATC
>JALYTQ010000058.1 GCA_030854195.1 Chloroflexota bacterium | reverse complement strand
GCGTAAGCAAGCGATCTTTGTTTGAGCGTGCTGGTACGTCTATATTGCCCCCACGGCCTATAACCGCTCCCCAGGGTCCGCGCAAGGCAGGCTTCTATTCACGAATCGCTGTTAAAGCGATAGCCCACACCGGAGATCGTGAGGATAAAGCGCGGATGGGCAGGATCGGGCTCGATCTTGCGGCGCAACTGACCGATATAGACATGCAGGTAGTGCGCCTCGGTTCCGTAGCCCGTTCCCCAGACCTGTGAGAGCAGCATCTGGCGCGTCATAATCTTGCCGCTACTCTTGATCAGCGCCTTGAGCAGGTCGTACTCGGTCGGTGTCAACTTGATCTCGCGCTCATCAACAAAAACCTGGCGCTGGGCGAAATCGACGGTCAGCGGACCAGCGGTGAAGCGCGGCTCGGTGCCGGACTGCACCTGCGCGGTGTGGCGCAAGGCGACGCGCACACGAGCCAACACCTCATTCACGCTAAATGGCTTAGAGACATAATCATCGGCACCCAGATCGAGGGCGTGAACCTTATCGCGCTCTGCATCCTTCACCGACAGCACAATAATGGGCAGATTCGACTGCGCACGCACCTGCCTGCACACCTCCAGGCCGCTGATGCCCGGCAGGCCGAGATCGAGAAGGACCAGATCGGGACGATGACGGGCGATCTCCTCCAGTGCCTCTTCGCCGCTGCCAGCCGTAAACACCTCGTATCCATGCGCGCTCAGGCTGCGTTGCAGCGCACGCATAATCTCGATCTCATCATCCACCACGAGGATACGAGCACCACTCTTACTCATGAATCTGTCCTTCCACCTTTCTGACAGGTAAAGTAAAGCGAAAAACGGTTCCACCGCCGGGCCGCTTCTCGGCCCAGATGCGACCACCGTGGGCCTCGACCAGTCCCCGACAGACCGCCAGCCCCAGACCCGAACCATTGATATTCTTCTTACTCGCCGCACCGAGCACGCGATAAAACTTATCGAAGACGCGCTCCAGGTCCGCCGCCGGAATACCAGGTCCACGATCTGCGATGCTCACGTTCATCTCGTCAACGAGCAGCTGCACCGAAACCTCTATGGGAGACGCGGGCGGCGTATAGCGAATCGCGTTTTCGAGCAAATTCGTCAACACCTGGTCCATCTGCAGGTAATCCAGTTCCACAGGCGGCAGATCATCGGGAATGCAGGTATGCACCTCGTGCCCTTGCAGCGAGAACTGCATATGCCCCAGCACATCGTGAATCAGCTCATCTATAGGATACCACTCTTTTTCCGGCTTAAGCGCGCCACCTTCAATCCGCGTCATATCCAGCAGATTGCCGACGAAGCGATTGAGACGATCGGCCTCGCGCTCGATCGCCAGCGAGAAACTGCGCCGTTCTTCCTCGCTCCATTGTACATCCTCTTGAAGCAAACTACTAGCCGCAGCCTTGATCGACGATAGTGGTGTGCGCAGATCGTGCGAAACCGAGGAGAGTAGGGCGGCGCGCAGCGCGTCGGTGCGTTGCAGCAACTCGATGCGCATACTCTCGCGGCGCAGACGGGCGCGCTCGATGACAGAGGTTGCCTGGTCGAGGAAGGTCCAGAAAAAAGCGGTATGCGTATTGAGCGGCTCTTTCCCCGCACCTGACTCGCGATCGAGCACAAGGCGTTCCGATGTATTCTCCAGGAGAATGCGCATCACGCCGACCACCCGTTGGCCCATCTGCAGTGGGATCAGGCGCACATAGCAGGCTCCAGCATGCCTCGTCTGGGTGGCCCGTCTAAACCAGTGCGCACTGCTAGCGAGCGCCGGAGCCTCATGGATATCCATAATCTCGCCCTCGTGCATGACAATCGCTGCCGCCTGTACCTCATCTGAAGAGCGCGCGCGTGGAGGAAGGGAGGCATCGGCCTGAATGGTGAGCTTGCCCTCGTCGTCGGGCAGGAGAATAGTGCAATCGCGAACACCTGCGAAAGAGAAGTTCTTGACGATAGCGCGCGCTACAATAGTGAGCTGGCTCTCCAGGCTCTCCTCGCGCGTCGTGGCGCTGAGCAGATCGTATAATGCGCGCGCCTCGCTCTCGCGCTGGTTGGCCTGCTGGACACGCCTGCGTAGGGAGGCCGCGAGTTGTCCAGTGATGACCGCCGTCACCAGGAAGATAAAGAGCGCCAGCCACTCATCAAATTTCGCAATGGTAAATTCGAAAAGCGGTGGAACGAGAAA
Organism: Chloroflexota bacterium; assembly: GCA_030854195.1. Taxonomy (GTDB): domain Bacteria; phylum Chloroflexota; class Ktedonobacteria; order Ktedonobacterales; family Ktedonobacteraceae; genus JACDAE01. The sequence goes on along the minus strand of JALYTQ010000058.1, from coordinate 18,532 downwards.
GAAATCGAAAGAGATAAAGGCGATCACCGATGCCAGCACCGCCGAGTAGCGACCGCGCGTACTGGCCAGGCCCAGGACTACCAGCAGGTAGACAATGGAGATGTCTGGAATCTTTGGATAAAGCTGGAACAGGTAGATGATGCCTGTAACAAGCAGCGGAGCGATAATACCTAGAACGGTATCTACCACGTAATATTTTTCAGGTGGCTCTTGTTTTGTCCTCAAGCGTAGAGAGGGGATTTTTATAGTTTGCATAAGATTCATTTCTTGATGTTCAGTGTACTGATGTTCTTTGTGCGACATCTCCTATTCAGGGAAAGGATACCACACAAACTATTTTATGTAAAACCTCTTCAATCATTTTTGTTTTTCACTACGAAAAAGAGCTTGACCACACCTTTGTCAAGGCTTATACTGCCCTCATGAAAGTGCAGCGCATCCTTCTCCTGGCATTACTGCTACTCGTCACATTGGCAGCATGCAGTCCGGGGCACCTGGGGAGCAACGAGATCGCCTTTGTGCGCTCCGGTCAGCTCTGGACGATCGATCCAGATGGTGCCAACGCCTTTGCCATCGTTGCGCAAGGTCCGTCGGTCGTTGGCTATAGCTGGTCGCCGAACCACCAGATTGTGGCCTTTCGCATGCTCGACGAGGACTTCGCCAGGACAACGGCGGCGCGGCAACTGAGCGGCAATGCAGATGTCATAGGAGATGTGCCCAGCACGCTTAACACGATCGGCGTGGATGGTGGAACGCCAATCCCCATCGCCTTCTCCAGTCCCAGCGTGCGCTACAGCAATCCCATCTGGAACGCAAACGGGACGCGGCTACTTTACCGACAGACGGGAACAAGCAACCCGCCCAGTCCTGATCAAGACAGTTGGGTCGTCGCGCAAAGCGATCAGCCAGGAGGAATTGCCGCCAAAGCTTTGCCAGGAACATATGCCATACCTTCCTTCTCCTATAACACTCAAAAGACTGTAGGAATTTCCAGGATCGGCATCTTCACAACCACGCTTGCTGGAAGCGGGCAGCAGTTCCTCACAGGCCCACTGCCCGGCCATCCGCTGCCAGCATCTCTAGAGCGCGTGCTGTGGCAACCGGGACACCAGGATGCACATATGCTGTATGCCGTACAAGAGGCGACCAACACGCCGAGCGTACAGTTGATGCTGCGGGCAATGAATGGTCAGACGACCATGCTTGCAACATGCGCATGCACGCAGTTCGCCTGGTCGCCCGATGGGAATAGTGTTCTCTACACAAGTGGAGCGAGCTATACGGTGCTCGCTATCGGCGACAAAGCGGCATTCACTATAACGGCTGAGGCGGACAGTGTGCCCTACTGGTCGCCTGATAGCAAATTCTTGCTGCTCGATGGGGCGCGCACACTGACACTGGTACAGATCGCGCAGAGGCAGCAAAACGTGATCCTCAGCAGCAGCGGATCTGACAAAACATTTCCGCTTATACCAACCATCACGTCGCGGCTCCAGCCCGCCGCCAATAGTCCGTGGGCCGCCGATAGTCGACACTTTCTCTTTCTCACACACGACCGTTTGAGCTGGCAGGGCAAGCAGCTCAGCGAGGGGCTCTACACCGTCGCGCTAGATAGCAATGGACAACTACAGGGAGCGCCATCTAACGTCGACAAGGGAAACGACGCGCAGGCGGGCTGGAGCTATCAAGACGCGAACACTTCATTTTTGTATTAGCTCATCTATAAAGAAAGGATAAGGACCTTGGACAAAATAGATCCTAAAAAAAAGAAGAACCTTGAAGAAGATGCTTTCGACGAAGCCGAGTACGACGACATGGAACTCTTAGAGCGGCTGGAGTCTCTGCGCGAAGATATGGAGGATTTAGGCATCAGCACACTGGCAGAGGTTGTTCAGCGCATCAACGAGCTGCACGCCGCACTGGATAAAAAGTAGTTCTACTGCTGCATCTTTGCTTCGAGTTGTCCTTTGACCCGAGGCCACTCGCTATCGATAATGCTGTAATAGACCGAGTGCCGGTAGCTGCCATCGGGCATAATCATATGATTGCGCAGCACGCCCTCCCTGGTCGCGCCGATGCGTTCAATGGCACGCTGCGAGCGCAGGTTATCGTGATGGGTCTTCAACTGGACGCGAATGGCACCGAGCGTTTCAAAGGCATGGCGCAGGAGCAGATACTTGCATTCGGTATTTGCTCCCGTTCGCTGCACCGAGGATGCTAACCACGTCCAGCCAATCTCCAGACCGCGATCCCTGAGCGAGATGGCCATGTAGCGCGTCGAGCCGACCGCGTAGCCGGAGGAAATATCGATGATCGCAAACGGCAATATCATCCCCGCCGCCTGCTCCTGCAGCGCGGCGGAGATCCACGCCTCGATAGCGGGAAGCGAGCTGTTGAGATGAGCTGACATGTAAGTCCAGAGCGCCGGATCTTGCGCAGCGGCAAACAGATCGGAGGCATGCTTCATCTGTAACGGCTCCAGACGTACGAAGCTACCTGGCAAAGTGACCGGAGCAATCTCCATCATCGCGCAACCCCTTTTGACACAGTAGCCGGACGCTACGCGCCGCCGAGATACGCCTGGCGGACCAGATCGTTCGTCAGCAAATTAGCGGCGGTATCGCTCAAAACGATTCTGCCCGTTTGTAGAACATAGCCGCGATCAGCGAGACTGAGCGCCATAGAGGCATTCTGTTCCACCAGAAAGATCGTCACGCCCTCATCGCGAATGCGCAGGATCGTATTGAAAACCGTCTCGACCAGGATGGGAGAGAGGCCCATCGAAGGCTCATCCATGCAGATCATGCTGGGGCGAGACATCATCGCGCGGCCCATCGCCAGCATCTGTTGTTCGCCGCCAGACATCGTGCCCGCGACCTGCTTCACGCGTTCTTTAATACGCGGAAACACCTGGAAGACGTGCTCCATCTCTGCCTGCGTCTCCGCCTTATTTCTACGGCTAAACGCCCCCATCTCCAGGTTTTCGAGCACCGTCATACGAGGGAAGATGCGGCGCGCCTCCGGCACCAGCGCCAGGCCAGAAGTGACAATCTGACCGGTCAACTTGCGTTCGATCGGTTTGCCCTCGAACTGCACCGAGCCGCTGCGCGGGCGCACGAGGCCGAAGATCGTCTTCATCGTCGTCGTTTTGCCAGCCGCGTTTGCGCCTAGTAAGCAGACGATCTCACCTTTTTTCACCTCAAGCGAAACATTTTGCAGCACATGGCTCGGGCCGTAATACGTATTCACGCCTGAGAGCTGCAGCATCGTAGATTTCGTTGTATCCATTAGAATCTCTTCCTACCAGTCAAAGATCATTTCTATCAAAGGTATACATGCTTATTCAGATTCAGATTCAGCAGGCTGCTCCTTTGTGGATGCTTTCCCCAGGTACGCGGCGATCACCCGTTCATCGCGTCGGATCACCTCGGGGAGCCCTTCAGCGATCTTGCGTCCGTAGTCAAGGACCACAATGCGATCCGAGATGCCCATTGTCACCGCCAACTTGTGCTCGATAAGCAAAATCGTCAGCCCCAATTCGTCACGCAAACGGCGAATGTACTTCACCGCCTCTAGTGTCTCCGCCTCGTTCATACCGGCGGTGGGCTCATCGAGCAGCAGCAGTTTCGGCTTCGCGGCCAGGGCGCGCGCGATCTCGACGCGGCGGCGTTCAGCATACGAAAGGTTGATCGCATACTCCTCCTGGCGCTCCACCAGGGCGGGTCCAAAGAAGCCAAGTAGCTCAAGAGCGCGCTCGCGCGCCGCCTTCTCCTCGTGAACCACATTGGGAGTGTGGAAGAGCAAGCCGAGCACATTCGCCTTCAGCTGGGTGTGCAGACCCACGAGCACATTCTCCATCACCGTCATATTATTGAATAGGCGAATGTTCTGGAACGTGCGCGCAATCCCGTGTACCAGCACGCGATCGGGGCTGAGGCCGACCAGCGACCTGCCCTGCAAGCGGATATCGCCAGTAGTTGGGTGATAGATGCCAGTGATCAGATTGAAAACCGTCGTCTTGCCCGCGCCATTGGGGCCGATCACACTGATGATCTCACCCTTACGGATCAGGAGATTCACATCCTGCACTGCCGCCAGGCCCCCGAAGCGTTTTGACACATCGCTGAGCTCCAGCATCACATCGCCCGTCTCGCGTTCCGCGCCATCCTGGACTTCTTGACTATTTGCGCTCATAGCATCTCTCAACTTTCAATTATTCAACATGCATCTCAGCTTCCATGTCAGAGGAGCCAGAAGGAGGATCGAGCGAACCCATTTCAGCCCCTGTCGTGACATGATGCAGTTCGCGCCGTCTGCGAGCGCTGGGGATGAGACCTTCTGGGCGGAAGATCATCATACATACCAGAACGACACCAAAGACGAGGTTGCGGATATTGCCGAACGTGAAACCTGGAATGACCTGCACGATCGCATTATAGATAGGATGTATAATGCTACTGGGATCAGCGGCGAGCGTATCCAACTGCGCCAGAATAAATTCGTTAATGGAGTACACAACCAGCGCACCCACGATCACGCCGGGAATACTGCCAATGCCCCCAATAACGACCATTGCCAGATAGATCACCGAGTCGCCGAAGCTGAAGAGGTCAGGCGACACGCCACCTAGTTTGGCCGCGTGATAAGCACCTGCAACACCCGCGAAGAAGGCACCAGATGCGAAAGCGAAGAGCTTCGTTTGCACCAGGTTCACGCCAGAAGAAGCGGCGGCAATCTCATCCTCGCGAATGGCGACCCAGGCACGCCCCAGGCGCGAGTCCCGCAGGCGAATATTGGCAAAAATGACCAGCGCAATCAAGAGCAGAATCAGGTAGTAAAAGGGGACAGGGGTAAAAGTAGACCACTCCACACCTGGGAAAGAGGGAGAATGCACACCCACAATACCATTGGCCCCGTTCGTGTACCTATCGAGCTCCAAGAAGACAATCGGCACAATCTCGCCGAAACCCAGCGTCACAATCGCCAGGTAATCGCCGCGCAGGCGCAGCGTCGGCGCGCCGAGCAGAACGCCGAAGAGGGCAGCGATCAGCGCAGTCACGATAACCATAGGCCAGAAAAGGGCCGAGAGCACCTGCGGATTAATAGCGATGCCCGTCAGGATATTGAACTGGTTTGAGCCGAAGATGCCCCAGACGTAGGAGCCAATGGCAAAGAACGCCACGTAGCCCAGGTCCAGCAGGCCCGCGAAGCCAACCACGATATTGAGCCCCAGAGCCAGAATCACATAGTAGCCCGCATCTCCGTAACCGGACAGGCGGCCAGCAGTACCGGAGCCGAAAAGGAAAGGATCGAGCACGGGATAGAAGAGCACGAACGCCACCAGAATGATCAGGTAGAAACGCTGAGCGCCTCTACTTCTCAACGGCAGGTCGTTAGGAACAATATCGGTGGCCTCCTCAGCTAAACGCGTAGAGGAGAGCACTTCCAGCTGCTTCTCTTTATCCACATCGCCTACCTCCTCGCTATTGCCATTCTGCTGATTGGAGATCACGCGTCGAAGAGCGACCAGGCCACCGAGACGCCCTAGAAAGTAGCCAGCGACCGGGAGCAGCAGCGTTCGCACAACGACCCAGATAAGCAGGACCGTAGGAAGTTGCCCCATGAAGAAGAAGATCAGATCGACAACGAGAGAGATAACGGCGAACGCTGTTGCGAACCAGAAACCGGCAGCTATCGCGCGGCTCATCAGGACAGACTTCTGTTCAGCGTCGCTGAGCATCAGACTCTCTACTGAAGTGGGAGTAGAAGAAGGTTTCGCGTGAAACACGCGATTGCGCACAACGAAGAACAGAACCCAGACAAGCGCGGTGAAAGCCATGCCCAGGATCAAGCCATTGGTGATAACGAGCAAGAGGGGGACAAGGACAAAGACCAGGATATCGAGCCACAGCGACAACGTTTTGCGCCGACCACTATCCGCCGCCACAAGATAGCCACAGAGGGCCAGCACCGTCGCATACAGAATGAGAATAAAGATAGCGGCCTGAATCAGAGATGGAGTATCATAATCTGTGCTTCCCGGTGACAAGATGCCAAGAATCACATTATTGACGATTCCTTCACCGCTCCAGACAAAAGTAAAAACAAGAATCGGCACAAGTAGCGCCACGCCCCATTTCACCAGGAGCTGGCGTGTATCGCCTGGCAGGCGCAGGATGCGAGAACTTATTTGCATAGACACGTCTGCATTACCTCATTTCCGACAATGTGTGGTACTCACACGCTACGCTCATAGCATTATACCTTCTCAGGGGTTTGCTGGCCAAGGAGGCCGGAAGGCCGGAAGACCAGGATGAGGATAAGGACAGCAAAGATGATCGCATTATGCCACGGAGCGCCGCCATGGGGCAGAATGGACGGCGGAATGAGGGTCGCGAGCGCCTCGATCAAGCCGATCAATATTCCACCGAGCATAGCGCCAACCAGATTGCCGATACCACCGAGCACAGCCGCAGTAAAAGCGATCAGGCCCAGATACAGGCCAATAGAAAAGATGGTGCTGCCATATTGCAGGCCATAAATGAAGCCAGCAGCTCCAGCCAATCCGGAGCCGATAAAGAAAGTAATCGAGATAATGCGATCAACGTTTACTCCCATCAATGCAGCCGCCTCGCGGTCCTGCGCCACCGCGCGCATAGCGCGACCGATGCGTGTGCGCGAGACGAACAATTGCAAGGCAACCATCAGCACGACAGCAACAACAAAGACCAGAATATTCACGCTACTGATACTCACGTCTCCGATATAATAAGTGGTGGAGGGAAAGATCTGCGGAAAGGAGACATTGCTTACGCCCTTCCACAACTTGCCGATATCCTCCAGGATCAACGAAACGCCAATGGCCGTGATCAGAGGAGCGAGGCGGGGAGCGTTGCGCAGAGGGCGATAAGCGATACGCTCAATCACAACCCCCAATACCGCGCAAAACAGCATAGATCCCAGGCAAGCCACCAGCATCAAGCCAACCAGGGCCAGCCCCTGAGGTTGAGAGGAGGCGTTAATACCAAATATACCGAAGATAGCAATCGAGATAAGAGAGCCAATCATAAAAACATCGCCGTGGGCAAAATTGATCAACTCAATGATACCGTACACCATAGTATAACCCAGAGCGATGAGTGCATAGATCGCGCCGGTTGATAGGCCGACAACGAGTTCCTGTAAGAGTAGTGTCATAATGATCCTTTCTGGATGCCCATCCCGCTGCGAAGGTGGGTTGGAAGGAAAGGTCCCGCAAGGGGAGCCGTTTTTAGTAGGAACGGTGAAACCTTATTTATGCACTGAGATAGAAGATAGGAAACTAAGGGCACGCCGCCGAGAAAACGACAGCGGCCCTTACGTACTCAGGGAGCTAGATAGTTCTCTCCTATCTAGCTCGCCATACATGCCTTCTTGAACTGAATCAGTTATTGTACGGTGATTGTCGCAAGAACCTTCCAGTCGGGTTTGCCATCGACCGTCGCGAGCTGCTGCACGGTGATGATCTTATTGGTCGTGTCACCATTGGCGTCGAAGGTGTGATGACCAGTCAGACCAGTGTAGTCCGTCTTTTGCATCGCATCGATCACTGCCTGGCGGAAGGTCTTCGCGCCAGCGGCATCGCTTGAGTCCTTCGGCACCTTCGCGCCATTAGCGATGGCGGCTTTGATTGACTGAATCAGGATCTTGGCACAATCATAACCAGCCGCGCTATAAGCACCCAGAGGGCCGTAGGTCGCGGTGTAGTTCTTCACGAAAGTGGCGGCGGCAGGATTCTTCGTCACATCTGACGAGGCAACCGTACCAAAGACCGGGCCACCGGTGAGGCCAATCGTGGAGGCAAAATTAGCCGTCACGATACCATCACCACCAGCGAAGGGGGTGTTCTTCAGCGCGGGCACCTGCTGCATCTGCTGGCGAATGAGCGTACCACCTGTTGCATCGGTACCACCAAAGTAGATCACATCGGGCTTCTTTGAAGCAATCTGCGTCAGCAAAGAGACAAACGAAGTCGTTGTGCCAGGCTCGCTACTGCGACCCAGAACGGTACCACCGAGCTTCGTCCACTCAGCGCTGAACGTATTGGCGATACCGATACCATATGTCTCGGCATCATCAATGGCATACGCTGTCTTGTAGTGCTCGTTCTTAAAGAGATAATCAGCATTGGCCGGTCCCTGGTGATTATCGGTCGTCGCGATGCGGAAGTACGTCACCTTGCCCGTCGGGCGCAAGGTCGGCACCAGATTATTGGCACCGGTACAACCAATATCAGCGCCGGTCTGCGTCAAACACTGGTTGGTATTTGACGGGCTGACCAGGGCGATGGGGGCCTGATTGGCAATCGGCATCTCTGACTGCGCCACACTACTATTGAAAGGTCCAACAATACCAGCGACCAGCGCGTCGCCGATCAAGGATGTTACGTTCTGCGCGCCAACGGCTGGATCGTGAGCTCCGCTGGGGCCAACGTCGTCTTTAGGAACGAAGACGAGCTTGATTCCCGGAATAGTGTTTGCTGTGTTTGCCTCATCGACAGCCATGTGCGCCCCATTCTCAGCCGGTTTTCCACTACTTGTATCTTTACCGGAAACAGGGAGATCAGTGGCGATCTTAATAGTAGTAGAGCCTGTAGGCGTTGATGAGGAACCACTAGTAGATCCAGTAGTTCCAGAGCCACAGGCGGCCAGTAGCGCTAGCAGCAAGGGAATACCCAGTGCCAGAGCATAAATACGTGATAAACGTCTCTGCATGCTGTTGTCAGCCTCCTTTTGTCGTACAAATATGTACGTATAGACCGTTAATTGAGGGGGTCAATACTGATAAGAGCGAGCAACTTCCCTCTAGAGATTCCCTACTTATCAATGACACTACGTAATACGTCATCAACAACTTTAAATCTCACCGTCATCTACAGTGGTTTTCAGTTCCACTGCTATTTTACGATTCAACATATATAGAATCAACCGAAAGGGAACGGTACTGCAATGGGACTCTCTATATGCATGCTCGGGCCTATAGGGAACTGTTAGAGGGGATTATACTGAGTACAGAGCCATGTGTCAATACACACGTTGCTCATTGTAGATACGGTGCATAAAAGCTTCAGGAGACCTCCAGAACCTGGACAAGGTTCGTGCTCGTCGCCGTAACAATGCGCGTATCATCTGGCGACCAGGCCAGGGCAAAGACAGGAATTGACGTGTAGAAGGAGACATTGCGTCCGGTAGTAGCGTCCCAGAAGAGCACGACGCCGCACGCATCGCTACAATACTGCTGAGTGACAGCAGCGATACGCCTGCCATAATGCGACCAGGCCAGAGAGAGGATAAAATTTGGCACGACGCCTTGCACGGGCTTCGCGGTCGCGCCAGCCTCGTTATACCCGCGATAGGTATAGAGCCGTGAGCCGGTGGTTGCCTTCCAGACCTGTACAGTCTTATCCAGCGAGCCCGAGGCGATAAGGCTACTATCCGGCGACCAGGCGAGAGTCGTCACCGTATTGACATGCCCATGATAGATACGCACCCTCGCACCGATCGTCGCATTCCAGATCTGCACCGTCTGATCGCGTGAGCCCGACGCGATACGGCTGCCATCGGGCGACCAGGCTACAGTATCGACGATATCCGTGTGACCCTGATAGGTAAAATCTGGCGTCCCCGTCGTCGCGTCCCAGACCTGCACGGTCTGATCCTGCGAACCGGAAGCGACGCGGCTCCCATCCGGCGACCAGGCCAGGGCGATTACCGTACCGGAATGGCCTCCATACTTGCAGCTCTGCGCGCCCGTCGTCGCATTCCACACCTGCACCGTCTGATCTAATGAACCCGAGGCGATAGAGCTACTATCTGGCGACCAGGCCACGGCATTTACCGCGGCGGAGTGACCGTGATAGGTATACGTATGCTCGCCCGTCGTCGCATTCCAGATCTGCACGGTCTTATCCAGCGAGCCCGACGCGATGTAGTTGCCATCCGGAGACCAGGCGACAGAAGTGACCCTATCAGTGTGGCCGCGATAGACGCGAATGATAGTATTGGAAGAATGAGGCGTAGCGGTCGCGATGGACGCGGCAGTCGAGGTCGCTGTGCCAGGAGATGAAGCAGGAGAAGCACAGGCGCTGCCGCAAGCCAATAGCCACAGTCCGGCCAGGCCCTTGATAACCGTACGACGCTGGATACGTCCATTCATTTGAGTCTCTTGCACAGGCGTAACTCGTTCACAATTCTCTTCTACCGCACAACGACAGGCAGAGTATCCCTATCTCTATCCTTCCCATCCTACGCCCGCGCGTCACAACTTACGAATGCAGATAGGTATCGAAAAAGGCATCGACGCGCGACTCGTAGTCCGCGCTATCAGTGGCAAAGGATTGGGCATGTCCGGCACCTGCCACGACCCAGGACTGTTTTGGCTGACCAGCAGCAGCATATAACGCATCCATACCAGAGAGAGGCGTCGTGTCATCGGCGTCTCCATTGATGAAGAAGATAGCGCTATGGTTCGCCAACTTGTTCACCACGGAGATCGGGCGCGCCTGCGTGATATCAACGCCATAGACCTGCTCAACCACCTCTTTATCCGCCTCACGCGTGGCCTCGTTGGGCACATCAGAGGTTACGAGCGTCGCATCCACCGGGCAACTCTCCGCGACCAGCGCCACAATATCGCTTGAGCGCGACGCGGCCAACACCGCCGCCGCCGCGCCCATCGAAAGACCCAGCACCCCAACCTTACTATACTCCGTCGCAGGCAATCCATGAATATAAGAAATAGCGGCCAGAATATCCTCGGACTCTACCATGCCGAGTGTTGACATAACACCCTGGCTCTTGCCATAGCTCTGGAAGTCGAAGAGCAGCACATTATAGCCATGTTGATAGAGGAACGCCGCGCGCGAGACCATATCGACGCGATTGCCCGGCGTGCCGTGGGTCAAGATCACGATCGGTGCCTCGGGCGTCTGGAGCGCGAGCCAGCCCGAGAGCAATTCCCCGCGCCAGTTGTAGAAAGAGACATCGACAACTGGCAACTGCTGTACAGAACTGGCCGCGGGAATCGGGCTACCACGTCCGGGGCGCAAGCCGCTGGTCAATTGGTAGAGAGACGAGCGGATCACGACATTTTCGCGTGGCGCGGGCAGCCGGGTCGCCTGGGGAGTCACAAGGCTGGACGAAATAGGCTGTGTCATCGCATTGAGAGGTATATTGCTCGCCGTTGGATGGGCGCTGCTCGTCGTACGCGCGGCTGGGATACCATGTAGGAACCAGCCAGCAAATATAGCAATCACCAGAGAGAGTCCAAAGAAACAGCGTTGAAAAACAGGTAACTTGAGCATAGATAACCTTTACGTCGGAAACTTCGCGCAAAAGCGTTCAAACGCCGCTGACACCTGGCGACATGTCTCTTCGCGCGTGCCACCATTGTCGATGACCTCATCGACAAGAGCAAGCTTTGGTGCGATGGGTGCCTGGGCACGCAGACGCGTCCGCGCCTCCTCCTCGCTCAGTTGATTACGAGCCATCAGACGAGCAAGCTCTTGCTCTTCCGAGCAGAGAATCAGCCACTTGCTCTGACAGAATTCGCCTGATCGTCCTTCCAAAAGTTTGACGGCATCGATAACAGCGATACCATGTGTGCTAACCGCGGCTAGCTCTTCTACTAATAGAACGGATACGGCGGGATGTACGATACATTCCAACTGCTTGAGGGCGTCCGCATCCTGAAAAACGATGCTCCCCAGGGTTTTGCGATCAACGTCGCCATCGGGAGCAAGCACAGTGGGACCGAACTGCGCGGCGATCTGCGCGGCGACGAGCTGACCGCGCTCATAGAGCCGATGGACCAGGGAGTCCGCGTCGATATAGCGCTCGGCACCCAGTTCCAACAGCAACCGGCCAACAAATGTTTTACCACAGGCGATATTGCCCGTGATTCCAAGCGTTCGAGGCATAGGAGCACGCTTTCTTGAACATAGCAGATACGGCACTCAACTTTGCGGCGAGCACATAAAATAGACCGCAAGAATTTACCTTGCACAGATTGTTGAGACAAGACTTCGTTTCTATTATAGCATTAAACAAAACCATTGCAGAGAATAAGGGTCAAGTATACAGGAGATACCTCCAAAAAGTACCTCTTCTCTTCTGTTTATTACCATAGAGTTTGGAAAGTAGCGTACAATAGCAACGCATGGAAGATACATGATTGAAGGAGATGAGATGAGCAGGCGGCTGGGAATCGTCATAGGAGCTAACACCTATCAAGATACAACCTTTCGACCACTCCAATACGCGGAGAACGATGCACGCGCCCTGGCACAGTGGCTGGTCAATGTCAAAGGGGGAAAGTGGTCTCCGGCAAACGTACAACTGGTCCAGGGACTCCACGCGACAAAAGAGCTGGTGGAGTCGCTCATCGCGCAGATGTGCCTGATGTTCACGGAACCAGACGATCTGGCGCTTATTTACTTTGCCGGACACGCCTTTTTAGATGAACGCAGCGGTGATAGTTACCTCGCGCTCTCCAATACGCAGTATCAAAATCCCGCTACTGCCCTGCATCTGCCTACGCTTATGCAGCAGATCCTGGGTCGCAGCCGGGCCGCGCATATCCTCGTGATCCTCGATTGTTTCCAAAATGGCGCGCGCTGGCAGACCATGCGCACTTCACCCTACGACTCTTTGCCCTTGATTGGTGCGGCAATGGGGCAACAAACAGATCGCTTGCTGCTCTGCTCCTGTCGCGGCAACGAGGCTGCCCCGGAAGCGGGAGAACGCAACCTGGGCCTGTTCATGCACCGCGTGATCGTGGGCCTCTGTGGAGCTGCCGCTGATCCTACCACGGGACTGATCAGCGCTCAGGGACTCTATACCTATCTCTCAAGCGTGACGGGGGAGCAACAAAAGCCACAGGTCGTGGGTCAGGAGCGCACTCCGATGATCCTGATTGGGGATCTAGAGGCACCGCTTCCGCCGCAGGTCACCCCCAACGCCAGTCCGCCAATGCGCAGCGGAAATGGTCTTTTCAAGCAGCCAATGGGGCGAGCTGCGACAGCGACCGTTCCGTTTTCACCACCACCAGCAGAGCCAATGGCTGCGCCTATCGAAACGCCGCAGCAGGACCAGTCCTTGCTTAGTCAGGTACAGCAGATGGTCATGGTGCAGAACTACAGCGAGGCGCTTTCACTGGTCGATCAGATACTACAAAGGCAGCCTCAAGAGGGCTCCGCCCTGGTCCTCAAGGCGCAGTTGCTGGGGACGTTAGGACGCTTCCCAGAGGCGCTGCTCGTGGTCGATCAACTCACACAGCTCAACCCCAACAACGCGTTGGCGTGGAGTATGCGCGCGGTACTGCTCTCCAACATGCAACAGTTCTCCGATGCGCTCACCGCTGTAGATCGCTCGCTGGCCCTCGATCCCCATAACGCCGAGACCAGCGCCATTAAAAACAACATTCTGACCGCTATGGCGACTGTGCAGCGGCAAGGCACGCGCCAGGGCAATGGGCAGCCGATGGAAGCAGAAACGAACGGTGGAGCAGGCTCATTCCTCATTGGCACGGGCTTGCAAGTGCTCGGCCTCATCCTCGGCATTGTGGGCGTCCTGCTGCCCGCGCTGCTAAGCCGTCTGCCAACCACCATCGGATTGGTATTGGCCGGGCTGGGGATGTCGCTTCTGTGCGTATGCGCGGCGCGGGGAACGTATCGTCATGGCTGGACACGCCTGCTTCCAACCTTCCTGCTCAGCATCATCGTCGCGGGCATCATCGTCTTCGGCGGCCTGCTCAATCTCGTTATAAGTACCCACACGCCAACGAACGCTCGCCTGCTGGATCTGCTGGGCGTGCACCCATCGCTCGTCGTGCCGATAGTGGTGCTGGGAGTATGGCTCATCGCAGCGATCGTGGTACCGCCACTGCTCGCCATTATTGGACTGGTTAGCGGCATCATAGTCCAACAACGAAAGCGGCGGGGATGACCAATTTTAAAAGATCAGCTCGCCACATCGGAGAGGCGTTCCCACTCAGCAAAGAGTTCATCCACATGGGCCTTCGCCTGCTCGTACTCGGATGAGAGTTGCGTAAGCTGAGCGGCGTCGGCGTTCAGAGCGGCCTGCGCTAGTGCTTCTTCAAGCGCCTTCACCTGCTCCTCGGCCTTCTCGATATCGCGCTCCGCGTCTTCGGCGGTACGCACCTTCACCTTGCCGCTCCTCCTGTTGCGTGCCTTAGCAGGCGCGGGCTTCTCAACGACGGGCGGCGCTTTCTTTGCAATAGGAGCGGGAGCGTCGAGTACGATGCGCTGGCGGCGCGTGCGATACTCCGTATAGTTGCCCATGTAGGGGATTAAAACGCCGTCCTCGATGGCCCAGACCTTTGTTGCCAGGCTATCGATAAAGTAGCGATCGTGCGAGACAAAGAGCAGCGTGCCATCGAACTCGCCCAGGATCTCTTCGAGGAACTGGCGCGACTGCAGGTCCAGGTGGTGCGTCGGCTCATCCAGAATCATAACGTTTGGTCCCTGCAATGTCAGTTTTGCCAACGCGACGCGGCTCCGCTCACCACCGCTTAAAGATCCGATGGATTTGAAAACATCATCTCTGGAGAAAAGGAAGCGTCCCAGGAAGCTGCGCGCCCCCTCCTCGCTGAGTGTGCTACTCTGGCGTATCTCGTCAAGGATCGTACGCTGCATGTTCAGGCCGCCGTGCGTCTGCGAATAATAGCCAATACGCACACTGTGACCGATCTGCACCTGACCACCGACCGACTGAATTTCGCCGATCAGCGTTTTGAGCAGGGTTGTCTTGCCAGCTCCATTGGGGCCGATCAAACCAACGCGATCGCCGCGCAGCAGTTCTAGATCGGCGACCTGCACCAGGACCGTCGGCTCGGCGGCTGATGTTTCTCGCCTGTGACTTCCGCCATAGCCGACCGCCAGCTTCTGCGTCGAGAGCACGATCAGGCCGCTATCGGTGATCGGAGTGAACTCGAAGTGCATCTCCGGGAAATCCTGCGGGCGCTCCACGCGCTCAAGGCGATCCAGCAACTTCTGGCGTCCACGCGCCTCGCGGCTACGCTGCCCAGCTTTGTAGCGGCGAATAAACTCTTCGGTATGGGCGATATGGGCCTGCTGGGCTTCGTACTCACGCTGTCGGCGCTCCATGCGCTCATCACGCAGGCTCAGATACTTCGTGTAGTTGCCGGGATACTCCTCGATGCGCCCAAAAGCCATCTCGATCGTGCGCGACACCACTTTATCGAGGAAGTAGCGGTCGTGGGCCACGATCACCAGCGCGCCCTTCCAGGTCGACAAATAGGTCTCCAGCCACTCAAGCGCGGCGAGGTCCAGGTGATTCGTCGGCTCGTCCATAAGCAGCAGGTCAGGCTCCTGCAAGAGCAGTTTGCCCAGCGCGGCGCGTGTCTGCTGGCCGCCGCTCAATTGCATCACAGGCGATGACTGCTGCTCACGCGTAAAGCCAAGGCCATCGAGCACCTGCTCCACGCGGTTCTCGTAGCCGTAGCCGCCCGCGTGCTCGTAGCGAGCCTGCAGGTCAGCGTAGTGCGCCAGGAGTTGTTCTTGCGTGCCATCGGGCGAAGAGGCCATCACCTGCGCGATTTCGTTGAGTTCGCGCTCCCACTCCTGCAGGTGCGAGAAGACGGTGAGCAGTTCTTCGCGCAACGTATTATGCGGCTGAAAGTCGACGACCTGGGTCAGATAGCCGATGCGCGTATTGCGGGCAATGGCAACCGAGCCTTCATCAGGCTCCTCGCGACCAGCCAGGATATTCAGTAAGGTTGATTTCCCGGCCCCATTGGGACCCACCAGGCCGATACTATCGTGCTCATCAATCTGAAAATTTACGCCTGAAAAGATGCGCTCGGCACCGAACGATTTTCCTACCTGTAGAATACTAACGATTGGCATTATCACTTCACCTGAAAGTTGAAACTATTCTCTATTCGAGGCAAGGGTAACACATAGTTGCTATTGATGCAAGCATTGTTCCTCCCTATGCATCGTAGACATAAATCGATCTTGCCTACAAAAGTTTTTATGATATACTAACTACAGCAAATCGTTCTTGGCGAGAAAGGATGCTAAGATCAACGGCCCCGTGGCGCAGGTTTTCGAGCCTTACAGCAGACGATCCCGACGTTGATCGGCCCAACACCGTACTTTTTCCATACGAGAATTTACCGGGCAGGGCTGTATGACCTGGTGCGGCAGAGTATGCTCTTGACTGAGCTCGGACAAGCGACCGCACAATTCCTTGTCCACCCTTCAACAGCGAGTACAGAGCAAAGAAAGGAGGCGGTGCTTGCCACCTGTTTTATACAGGAGGAGGAGAAGCATCGCAGCGCTAAGGTGGCGAAAGAGCAGTCCTTGGATAACCTGTGGTTAGCGCAAATATTGTTTGACCTTGGTGGGGTACAGTTCGGTAATTTTACCGTGAGCGAATCAGCGGTAAGCTCCCCGGTTTTTGTCAACCCCAAGGTGTTAATCAGTAATCCGACCGCACTACGTGTTGCCAGCAAACTGATGCAACAAGAAATCAATCTGGCACAATCATTACGTCGTCCCCGCGTTCACCCTTTCACGGTCGTGGCAGGGGTCCCGGTTGGTGGGCTCTTACTGGCCCTGTCCTATTCGCTAGAGACCAACGTCCCGATGATCTACGCGCGCATCCGTCCCGAAGGAACGGGCAAGCGAGGCATCGAGGGGCGCTTCACACAAGGCGATACCGCGCTCGTTCTCGACGACCTGATTACCAGGGGCAGTAGCGTCATGGAGACAGCTACCATGCTTGAAGAGAATGGCATCAAAGTCAAGGATGTCCTCGTCCTGATCGACCGCGAGCATGGAGCCGCCGAACACCTGCGACGCCACGGCTATAACCTGATGAGCATCCTGAAGTTGGACGTTATGTTAACACACTACATGTCGAAAGGACTCATCTCGGAGGAGACATACCGGACCTGCGCGGAGTACCTGCGGAGTAAGCAGGGGGAGAACTCTAATTCATCGGAGAGCCAGTAAACGCTATTTCCTTCCTTCCT
Organism: Chloroflexota bacterium; assembly: GCA_030854195.1. Classification (GTDB taxonomy): domain Bacteria; phylum Chloroflexota; class Ktedonobacteria; order Ktedonobacterales; family Ktedonobacteraceae; genus JACDAE01. Next base: position 1,474 of record JALYTQ010000058.1, on the reverse strand, counting down.
CAAGATTCAACGATGACGTACGTGCCCACGCAAGCGGCAGAAAGCAGGGGAAGCGCCATAAAGGTGCTTCCCCTGCTCGTATCTCCAGAGAAACCGACGTGACCTACTCGGGGTCGCGAGCGTTCGTGCTGCGCGGCGTCACGAGGTGTGTGCCATTGCCGTTCTGCTGCGGCGTCTCTACGCGCGACTCCGTTGAGTGGCGGCGCAGCGATTGGAGCATCGGCTCGATTATATCGAGGGGCAGCGGGAAAATGATCGTCGAGTTCTTCTCGACTGCGATCTCGGTCAGTGTCTGCAAGAAGCGCAACTGCAACGCGTTCGGCTGTGAAGCGATCACCCCGGCGGCCTGCGCCAGTTGTGCCGACGCCTGTAGCTCACCTTCAGCGTGGATGACCTTCGCGCGCTTCTCACGCTCGGCCTCTGCCTGCTTCGCCATTGCACGCTGCATGGTTGGAGGAAGCTCTACATCCTTGATCTCGACCGCCGTCACCTTGACGCCCCAGCGCTCGGTGTAGTCGTCGATGATCGTCTGCAATTCCTGGTTAATCTTGTTGCGCTGTGACAGAAGTTCGTCGAGTTCGGACTGGCCGAGCACGTTACGCAGCGTCGTCTGCCCAATCTGGGTCGTTGCCTGCATAAAGTTCATCACATTGACCACGGCCTGAATGGGATCGACGACGTAGAAGTAGAGCACAGCCGTTACCTTAATGGTAACATTATCACGCGTAATTACTTCTTGCGGCGGAACGGTCAGCGTGACTATACGCAAATCAACCTTTACCATACGCGTGATGATCGGCGGCACCCAGAAGAGGCCGGGACCCTTTGCGCCCGATAGGCGACCAAGGATGAAGATGACACCACGCTCATACTGCTGCACAATACGAATACCAGAGAGCGCTAAAAAGACCAGAATGATGACAATCAAGCCAATCAGGGTCCATACTAAACCAGCCATGAGAAAGCCTGCCTTTCATTAATCGACTTTCCGTTTCCTCAATAATTCTGCACACTGTAGTCGGTTTCTACACGATTGTTCCTACTTAAAGGTCGCACGCGCAGGTGCAGTCCCTCAACAGAGACTACCTGCAATTCAGTGCCTGCGCGCACCATCTGATCGGGCACAGCAAGCACAGCAGCCCAGTTTTCGCCAGCGTAGTTGACGCGTCCCTCGGGTGCAAGCGCGGTGATCGCAACTACCGTAGCGCCGACCATACCGTCCACGCCATTCAGGAAAGGTCGTTGCCGTGCGCGTTTCGCAAAAGTCATCAGCACAAAGCCGATTGCACCCAGGCCAATGATCGCTACTGCAAACGGCAAGAATACGACATCTGGATGGCTGAACATAGTCGTCCTCCAAATAGTTTATAATGCGCCAAACAAGCAATAATGTTTGAAGATGCCTATATATATACTCAACTTTAACAGAAACAGCAGAGGATTACAAGCTTCATTTCGGCGCATTTAGATAACT
>JALYTQ010000298.1 GCA_030854195.1 Chloroflexota bacterium | reverse complement strand
GCATCGGCCTGTGGAGCGCCACGGAATGGGTCGCAACGGGCTTGTAAATCGCGACCCTACATGGTTTTTAACCATTCAGGAGATTGCCTGCCCCCAGTCCCTCCATCATGATATGTCCATCCTGGCTCACTGCTAAGATCAACACCACCTTGTTGACGGGATCGCCAGTATTAGGATCAAAAGCAATCTGCCCGCTGGCTCCTTGAATCGCCTTGCTTCCCGTAATACTGGCGAGTCCTGTCTTCAGCTTATCAGGCGTGAGACCCTGCATCTGACCACCCAGCCCATTCTTACTGCCATTGAGCAGCGCCAACGTAGCATCGTAGGCCAGCACGACGTTGTAGCCCGCGCGCGTGAAGCCGTATGGGTTGCCCTGGTGGGCGTTATTGGGATTAAAGGTGGCCGGATAATCTTTATAGAACGCGGGTTGCTGGGCCGCCTTGCCCAGGACGGCCCATTGGTCAGGATAGGAGAACGCCGTGAAGCGCAGGCGGTTGAACTTCGCGCCCACGCCTGGATAGCCCGCCAGATTGTACAGTGCGTCACCACCCAGCACCTGCAGCTTGCTACTTTCGGGGAGATTGGTCAGCAGCGTACCAACATCGGACGAGTAGCCCGCGAAGTAGATCAGGTCCGGCTGTGGATTGCTGCTCAGCACCTGCTGCAACGCTGATGAGATTGAGCTTGCCTTGCCGACGGTATAGTTCAACTCAGTCACCTTGCCACCAGCTTGCGTAAATTGCTGATTGAACCCGTTAGCCAGACTGCTACTATATGAGTCGCTCTGATCCACAAAGAGCGCTACATTGGTGGCGTGCAGCTTATTTTTGGCATAGAGCGCGCCCACAGCTGCCTGGCTCTTATCCGGCGGTGCCACGCGGAAGAAGTACGGAGACACGCCGCTCAACTGATTGCTTGAAGCGGTTGACGAAACCATAGGTATCTTTGCGGGTCCCAGGATATTGACGGCATTCACCGTCTGACCGCTATAGGGCCAGCCCATCACGCCGACGATCGTCTTGTCCTTCTGAGTCGCCGCGACGATCTGATTCGCCACAGCTTTCACGCCGTTAACATCGTCGCTACCAGAGTTCGCGATCAGCAGACGCACCTCAACGCCGCCGAGCAGAGCGCCATTGTTGGCGTTGAATTGCTTCTGCGCGACATAAGCCCCTTGCAGGCTATCGTGGCCGACCTGTATGCGATCATTGGAACCCGTTAGCATCGTGCCCACAATGAGCGTGATATAGGGCACGCCGGATGTCTTTACGCGCTGGTTCTCCAGGTAGATCAATGGTTCGGCATCGTCGGTCGCCTTATTGCTCGCGGCCTGCCAGAGCGACTGGGCGCTGCCTACATTGCCCGCGGCAAAAGCGGTTGCGGCCTGGCTCATAAGCGAGCCATCATCGCTATGACTCGCGTCGAAGGAGGTAGCACCAGAGCTGATGCCAATCTGCTCGCCGTTGACATTTGTGGTGCCCGTGCCATCGTTCGACACCGCCAGGGTAGGAATGGGCGTCGAAGATGTAGCCGTTGCGCCGCCAGTTCCACCCGCGCCGGTGCCGCCCTTGTTCAGGTTCGGTAGGATGAAGAAGGCAGCGGCGATGACAGCCACGACCAGCAGCAGCAACACGAAGCTAAAGATCACATAGTTGTTGCCGCGCTGCTTGCGTTGAGCGGGCGGTCGTCCAAATGCTCCAGCCTGCGGAGGTGGATATGGTGTTTGAGTACCCATCTGCCTCTGCCCACCAACAGGAGCCACGGGTTGCGCGGGCCGCGCTCGATTGATCGAAACAGGTGCATTGGACGGAAGCGGCGTGCGCGGATTCGGCTGCTGGCGCGGCGCGACTATTGGTCCCGATGCGCCAAGCGTATAGGTGCTGGTATCGCCGGAAAAGCCGAAGTCCTTCGCGAGAATCTCGTCGATATCGCGCTTCATTTCAGCGGCGGTCTGGTAACGATTGTTTACGTTGATCTGTAGCGCGTGCGCCAGAACGCCCTCTATATCGGGCGTCAGTTGTGGATTGAGCGAGCGGGCAGGCGGATAGATAAAGGGCGGGAAGTCGCGGGGGTCGCGATTGGTCAATAGATGGTGCAGCGTCGCGGCCAGCGCGTAGAGGTCCGAGCGGGGGTCCGCGTTGCCCTGGTACTGTTCGGGCGGCGCGTAACCGGGAGTTCCCAGGGCCGCCGTTTGTTTGCGTTGCGCGTTCTTGGCCTCCTCGGCGCGCGCAATGCCGAAGTCCACCAGGTGAGCGCGCTTATCCTTGCTGCCAATGATAATATTGGCGGGTTTGATATCGCGGTGAACGATCGGCGGCTTGAGGTTGGACAGATAATCGAGGATATCGAGCACCTGAGATGCGTAGGTCAGCGCCTCGCGCTCGGGCATCGGCTTCTTGATGCGATCCATATGGTCTTCCAGATTCTCGCCCGCCACGTATTCCTGCACCATAAAGTAGCGCGAGCGTTCCTGGAAGCTATCGGTCACTGTCGGTACCAGGGGATGATCGATCTCGGTCAGCGTTTTCACCTCGCGCCTGAAATTGTTGACATCCTCCTGGCGCTGTTGAGGATCGGTGCTGTCGGCAATCAATTCTTTGATGACTACCAGTTTATCGGCAACGCGGGTATCTTTCACCAGCACTGCGGCTCCCATACCGCCCTGACCAAGAATCTTTTGGACCACGTAACGGCCATTTTCGAGTTGGGAGCCAGGAGCCAGCGTGCGCGGGCTCCCGCTGGTCCCACCGCCGGTCGTCACGCCAGGATTTGTGTTGCCCGTGTGACTGAGTACCGCTATATTATTCGCCCCGGTTGTACTGGTGCCGCTGGAGGCCGCCCCCGTCAAGGCAAGACCACAGTTTTCGCAGAACTCCTCTCCAGGAGGATTAACCGTACCACAATTAGGACATTTCATGTTTGTGCCTACCACTCATTCTCTCTATATTCGTGTCCAACAACGTAGAGCCCGTCGCGCAACTCTATTATTTCAAAAAGCGGCCCTGATCTGCTCCCATGGACTCCATCTGGATATGCCCATCGGGACTTACATGCAGCACCACAATTGCCTTATTCACCGGATCTCCATTCGCTCCAAACGCGATCTGCCCACTTACACCCTGGAAGCTATTATTGCCGCTAACCTGTTGCAGTCCTTGTTGCAGATCCGTCGGCGTTGGTTTCGTCTTCCCCGCGCTCAGTTCGTTATTGACACCTTTCAACAGGGCAATCATTGCATCATAAGAAAGCATAACATCATTATCGGCGCGTGTGAACCCATACGGGCTTCCCTTGTGCAGTCGGGCAGGATCAAAGTAGTTCGGATAATCGTTGAAAAACGCTGGCTTCGGGCTATAACCCTGAACGTCCCATTCGTCCGGGTAAGCAAACGCCGTGAAGCGCAGGCGATTCAGCCCACTGGTATTGGGATAACCGCTCAACTCGTAGAGCGCGTCGCCGCCCATTACAGGCTCTGAACCCGACTGTGGATTCGAGATAAGCGTGTCTACGTCGCTTGAATAGCCGGAAAAGTAGATGATATCAGGATGATGACTCGCCGCGTCAGCTATACGGGCAGCAATCGTACTGGCCTGTCCTTTCGTATAATCCTCGGTTGCCAGAATCGTCGCGCCGTCTGCCTGGAATTGCTGGGCGAAATCCTGCGCGAGGCTCTGGCTATAGGTGTCAGCAGGGTCCACAAACACTACCGCCGTCTTCGCGTTCAATGTATGCTCGGCGTAGCGCGCTCCTACCACCCCCTGGATCTTGTTCGCCGGTGCCACGCGGAAGAAGTATGGAGAGATGTTCGTCAGTTCGTCGCTGGACGAGGTCTGGGACATCAGCGGGATGTTGGCCTGGGTCAGCGTGTGGATCGCAACGACTGTGCGAGAGCTGTAGGGCCAACCCATCACGCCCACAAACGTTGGATCGTCCTTCGCCAACTGCACGATCTGCCGCGCTACCAGGTCCGCGCTTGTCGTCTGACTGCCCGAGTTCGCCACCAGGAGCCGAACTTTGACGCCTCCATGCAGCGTTGCGTTATCATTATACTCTTTCTGCGCAACGTACGCGCCTTGCAGATCGTCGCGCCCGACGCCGATCAGCGAGGAATCGCCGGTGAGCATGGTCGCAACGACAAGGGTGACGTAGGGCGCGCCGGAGCTGAGCACGCGCATATTTTCGCGGTAGATAAGCGCCTCCGCGTCATTCGAGTCGTGCTGGAGCGCGGTATCGAGCAAGGCGATGACCGCGCCTGGATCGTTGCTATTGCGCTTGAAGCTGGCAGCGGCCTGCTGCTTATCTTGCCCATCGGCGCGCCCCGTATCAAACGTATAACTGCCATCGCTGATGCCGATGGCTTCGTTCCCGATCTCTGACACACCGATGCCACTGGTGACGGCAGGTCCCTTTGTTGCCTGCGCGGTCTGCGCGGTCTGCCCTTTCCCTGTAGTGCCCTTGCTACGTGAGGCGGCGAAGGCAAAGATGCTGCCCAGGATGAGGGCGAGCAGCAGGAGCAGCACAACAAGGAGCAGCCAGGGACGCCGCTTTGCCTGTTGCGGTGGCGGCGCTTGATAATAAGAAGGCGGAGGCGTGACCGGTGGCGACTGATAGTAAGCAGGCATCGGTGTCAACGTCGGCTGCTGATTGGCCTGGGTCGGCAATTGTGAGATCGTGGGCGGCGTGGAGCTAGCAAGCGTTGCTGGAGTTGTCGCGGCATTGGGGACCAGCGCGCCGAAGACGCCCGAGGTTCCGAGCGTATAACTATTGATGTTGCTTCCAAGGCCATAACGCTGTTGTAAAATATCGTCCACATCCCGCTTCATGGCAGCCGCGCTCTGATAGCGCTGATTGACATCGTTGGTCAGTTCGCGACTCAAAACGCGCTCGGTATTCGGCGAGAGCTGCGGATTGAGCGAACGGACAGGCGGATAGGCGAACGGTGGGTAGTTGCGCGGATCACGATTGGTCAATACGTGATGCAGCGTCGCGGCCAGCGCGTAGAGGTCCGAGCGGGGGTCCGCGTTGCCCTGGTACTGTTCGGGTGGCGCGTAGCCGGGAGTTCCCAGGGCCGCCGTTTGTTTGCGTTGCGCGTTCTTAGCCTCGTCGGCGCGCGCGATGCCGAAGTCCACCAGGTGCGCGCGCTTATCCTTGCTGCCAATGATAATATTGGCGGGCTTGATATCGCGATGAACGATCGGCGGCGTCTGCTGGGCCAGGTAGTCGAGGATATCGAGCACCTCGGAGGCGCAGAGCAGCGCCTCGCGCTCGGGCATCGGCTGTTTCGTTCGTTCCAGCCGTTCCTCCAGATTCTCCCCCTCGACATACTCCTGCACCATAAAGTAGCGCGTCCCTTCCTGGAAGTGGTCGGTCACATTGGGCACAAGGGGATGATCGATATGCGCCAGCGTCGATACCTCGCGCTTGAAATTGCGCACATCCTCCAGATTCCTTTGCGCGTCGCTGTGGTCGGTGATCAGTTCCTTAATCACCACAAGTTTGCTGTCCAGGCGCAGGTCCTGTGCGAGCAGTGCAGTTCCCATGCCACCTTCGCCCAGCACCTGTTTCACCAGATAGCGGCCTCCCTGTAGGCGAGCGCCGGGGGTAAGTGAACGAGGAATAGCACCGCTAGTCCCTGACCCCACCGGAGTCACGGAGGTTGCAGCAGGGCCAATCTGTTTCCCACAACTCCCACAATACCGCACACCGTCCCGATTCTGCGCTTGACAGTACGGACATTCCATAATTTCTGCCTGCCTTCTGAGGCCCAGAGGAACCAGAGGGGCCCCGAGCATATTCCCTTCCAGAAAAATTATACTGCGTTCTTGAGCCCAGGTCGAGTATTCCGCAAAAAGATAGTGATCCTCTTCGACCAGACGCCTCTATATGCATAAACGTATTCCCTGAATATATACGAAATTTGGGCAGAAAAGTTCAACGCATCTATTCAGTAGGGATGGGCCTTGCGTCCATCCGGCCCAGAAGTCGCGTGTGGTGAAACGGATGGACGC
>JALYTQ010000297.1 GCA_030854195.1 Chloroflexota bacterium | reverse complement strand
GTGCTGCTCAGGTTGATCGGCCTCTTTACAAATCTGTTCTTCTTCCAACGTTGGAGCACGAATCTCGTTTCTCCTGCAGGCAATCATCTCGGCGTGTTTGTCGTCATTGTGCCTGTTATCGGAGCACTGGTTATCGGCCTGCTGGCCCGTTATGGTTCTGAGCGTATTCGTGGTCATGGCATTCCTGAAGCGATCGAGGCTATCCTGATCAATGGAAGTCGCATAGATCCTAAGGTGGCTATCTTGAAACCGATCTCTTCGGCCATCTCGATTGGTTCCGGTGGACCCTTCGGTGCCGAGGGGCCTATTATTATGACGGGCGGGGCTTTTGGCTCGCTGATAGCTCAGTTCTTTCATCTTTCCAGTACTGAGCGCAAGATTTTGTTGGTGGCGGGTGCAGCGGGCGGTATGTCCGCGACCTTTTCGGCTCCCCTGGCCGCTACCTTGCTCGCTGTTGAATTGTTGCTCTTTGAGTGGAGGCCGCGCAGTCTGGTGCCTGTCGCTCTGGCAAGCGTAACCGCGGCTGCCTTGCGCTACTATATTATTGGACCCGGACCGCTCTTTCCCGTTCCGCCACATGCTGCTTTTATTGGTCCACAGGGCTTGCTTGGCTGCGTGCTGGTTGGACTTCTGGCCGGTCTGCTTTCGTCGCTGCTCACGGTGGCTGTGTACGCTTTTGAGGATGCCTTTCACAAGCTTCCTATCCATTGGATGTGGTGGCCTGCCATTGGCGGTCTGGTCGTTGGCATCGGTGGCCTTATCTTCCCCCAGGCGCTCGGCGTTGGCTATGATGTTATCGGCACTCTTTTGCAGGGTCACGCGACGCTGCAACTCCTGCTGGGCATTTTGCTGGTAAAGGCGATTATCTGGTCCGTCTCTCTTGGTTCAGGTACGTCCGGCGGCGTGCTGGCTCCTTTGCTGATGATAGGCTGCGCGCTTGGTGGTATCCTGGGTCTGTTTCTCCCCAATGAAGGTATGGGCTTCTGGGAGCTCATCTGCATGGGCGCGATTCTGGGCGGGACGATGCGTTCACCATTCACTGGTATCATTTTTTCGCTGGAGTTGACGCATGATTTCAATGCAGTCCTGCCTCTCATCCTCGCGGTCATGATTGCGCATGCTTTTACTGTGCTGATTATGCGCCGGTCGATTCTCACGGAGAAAGTGAGTCGGCGCGGCTATCATTTGAGCCGCGAGTATGCGACCGATCCGCTTGAGATCTTGTTTGTGCGCGAGGTTATGCGTACAAATATTATGGCGTTGCCCGCTACAGTTACGCTTAAAGATTTGCGCCAGATGCTTGACGTTAGCTCTGTTCCAGGAGGCCAGCGCCTCTATCCCATTGTGAGTGAGCAGCAGCGTATGGTTGGTGTGGCGACGAAGCACGATCTACAACGCCTGGTTCGGGAGCCGGAGAGCAACAATGGGAGTGTTAATGGGCATTTTCTCAGTGAGTGTGTGCAGACGCATCCTGTTGTGGCATATCCCGATGAGCCGTTGCGCGCTGTGGTGTACCGCATGGCTGAGACTGGCTTTACGCGCTTCCCTGTCGTCTCTCGCGGCGATGCGCAAGAGCTGGTGGGCATTGTTGCGCTGACCGATCTGCTCAAGGCCCGTTCGCGTAATTTGACCGAGGAGCGTCAGCGCGAACGCCTCTTGAGTATACGTTTGCTCTTGCCCGGCAGGAATAGTGGGGTGAAGATATAATTGGGGCGCGCCCCCGCGTTAGTCATCGGGTAATTGAATGTAAATTGCGTCGTTTTCTATTTTTACCGGGTAGGTCATGACATCCTGGCGCGCAGGACCGCGCAGGACCTGCCCGGTACGTATGTCGAATTGCGCGAGGTGCCAGGGACAGGTGAGGACGTAGCCTTCAAGCTCCCCGTCGTTGAGGGGGCCGCTGATATGTGTGCAATTATCGGTAAACGCGTAAACAGTCCCTTCGACCCGCGCCAGACAGACCAGTTCGCCATCTACTTCAACCGGTAAGAGCTCTCCTTCATCCAGCTCGCTTAGTTCCGCCGCTTTATAGAAATCCGCCATCTGGCTCTGCTTATACCTTTCTTTGCCGCACAGGCATGATAACGCCGTTTAAACGCATTTACTCATCCTCTTCATCTAAGTTCGGCGTCTCCAGACCTGCTATGGCAAGGCCGCGATGGAGTACACGTAACGGGAGAAAGGCGCATTTGGTGCGGGCCGGACTGATGTCGATGCCCAGATCCTCCAGCACGTCGTCTTTGCCGAGCGCGACGACCTCCTGTACCGTTTTGCCCTCGATCTTCTCCGAGAGCATCGACGCGGCTGCCTGGCTGATTGCGCAACCACGTCCCTGGAAACGTACCTCTTTAATGCAATCTCCCTCAACCAGCAGGTCCATCGCCAGTTGATCGCCGCACAACGGATTCGAGTCCTCGGCATGCACGTCGGGCTGGTCGAGCTTCCCGTAGTTGCGCGGGTTGCGGTAGTGATCCAGGATATATTCGCGATAATAATCCATTGACATACTATTTGCCCTTCACAGTATCTACAGCCTTCACAGTATCTACAGTTCGAATATCGTTTTTGCTTTATGTAGACCCTGCACGAGTGTATCGATCTCTTCCTTGATTGTATAGACGTAGAAGCTGGCACGCGCCGTCGCGGCGAGGCCGTAGCGTTCCATCAGTGGTTGCGCGCAGTGGTGTCCGGCGCGAATGGCCACGCCCGCCTCTTGATCGAGGATCGAGGCCAGGTCGTGCGGATGAATATCGTCGAGCGTAAAGGAGATGACGCCGCCGCGCGACTCTGTGGCGGGACCGTAGATGGTGAGGCCCGGAACGCTCTGCAACTGCTCCATGGCGTAGGCGGTGATCTCGCGTTCGTGCTGCAGGACGTTCTGCATGCCCAGTTCGTTCAGATAGTCAACCGCGACTCCCAGGCCAATAGCCTCGGCGATGGCTGGCGTGCCCGCTTCGAACTTCCAGGGCAGGTCGTTCCAGGTCGATTCGCGCAGGCCGACCTTGCGGATCATGTCGCCGCCGCCCATAAATGGCGGCATGGCTTCTAGCAGGTTGCGTTTGCCGTAGAGGACACCGATGCCGGTGGGTCCCAGCATTTTGTGCGCGCTGAAGCACAGGAAATCGACATCGAGCGCCTGCACATCTACCGGCAGGTGTGGCACGCTCTGGGCCGCGTCCAGCAGGACGAGCGCGCCCGCTTCGTGTGCCTGGACGATCATCTCTTGAACGGGGTTGATCGTGCCCAGCACGTTCGACATATGGGTGATCGCGACCAGCCGGGGACCCTGCTGCAAGAGCTGCGCGTAGATGTCCTGGCGCAGCAGTCCATCGTCGGTAACAGGAATAAATTCCAGCCGCGCGCCCGTGCGTTGCGCCAGCAATTGCCAGGGCACGAGGTTGCTGTGATGCTCCATCTCGCTCAAGATAATCAGGTCGCCGGTGTGGATGTTCGCGTTGCCCCAGCTATAGGCCACCAGGTTGATGCTCTCGCTGGTGTTGCGCGTAAATATCACCTGCTTGCTCTGGCGCGCATGAATGAAGCGGGCGACCTTGACGCGGGCCTTCTCCATCGCCGCCGTGGCCTCTTCGCTGATCGCGTACACGCCGCGATGCACGTTGGCGTGATAGGTGCGGTAGTACGTGTTCATGCTCTCGATGACGGATAGCGGCTTCTGCGAGCTCGCCGCGCTATCGAGGTAGACGAGCGGCTTATCGTGTACTCGCCTTGAAAGGATGGGGAAGTCCGCGCGGATCTCCTCCACCGTGCGCTGTACGCGGGCCGTAGCGTTGGCGTCCTGGCCTTTTTTATTCTCTATTGTTACCATGCCTGATTCCCTATAGTAGGGATGGGGCTTGCCCCCATCCGGTTCCTCTCTCGTCACTCCATTTTTGGGTAGATTTGAGACACCTCATGACCATATTGATCGGGCCGGATGGGGGCAAGCCCCATCCCTACTGGATTAATATTCGGTCAGCTTGATCTCTTCGTCTGCCGGGTTGCCATCGAGATGGACGGCACCCTCGTCGACGCCTTCGATCTCCCAGCGCTCCTGCGCGTCGACCCAGGTGTCGGCCTCGGTCTGGTACTCGCCACGCATGCGGCGCACGATGCTGCGGCGCAGGCGAATGCGTAGATTTTCGAGCGGGATACGCTGTAGCACCGGCTCGAAGAAGCCCTGGACGATGATGCGCTCGGACTCCTCACGTGAGATGCCGCGCACCATCAGGTAGAAGAGCTGCTCTTCATCGATCTGTCCACTGGTGGCACCGTGGCTGGCGCTTACCTCGTTGGCCGCTATCTCCAGGCCAGGAATAAACTCGCCGCGCGCGTGCTTGCTCAGCAGGAGACCGTGCGCCGAGAGGAACGAGGCCGTCTGTTGCGCGCCCGGTTCGACGCGGATCATGCCATCGAACTCGACACGCGAATGATCGGTGAGCACGCCTTTGACCAGCGTCTCCGCGTTCGTCGAGAGCGCGGCGTGGTCCGAGAGCGTGTTGATGGAGTAGCGCTGGTCGTGGTCGGTAAAGAAGATGCCGACGAGCTCGCCCGCGCTGCCATTCCCCTTCAATCCCAGTCCTAGCGTGGAGAGGGTAACTTTGCTGCCCAGGTCCGCCATGACGAAGGTGACGTTACCATCTTTCGCGTAAACGGCGTTCTTGTTTGTGATGTTCCAGGTGTTCTGGTCGAGATCTTGCAGATTGCTGAACTCAACGCTGGCCTCGTTTTGCGCGTATACCTCGACGACATCGCTCAACAGAGTCTCGTCAGTAACGTTCGAAGTGTACTCCTCGACGAAACGCACGCTGCTCTGTGCCTCGGCGATAATCAGGGTGTGCGCGAAGGTCGCGGCGGCGGTAGCGTCCAGCCAGACCTGCGCCAGGATGGGGGCTGCGATCTCGACGCCCTGCGGGACGTACAAGAAGAAGCCGCCGCTCCAGAATGCCGCGTGCAGCGCTGTATACTTGCTGGCGTCGACGGGAACGGCCTCGGTCATAAAGTATTTTTGGACCAGTTCGGGATGCTCGCGCACCGCCGTTTCGAGGTCGGTCAGAATGACGCCCTGCTGCTTGAGCTCTGCGCTCAGCTCGCTATGGACCACCGAGCTGTTCTGCTGAATAATCAGGCCCGAACGCTCGTTGACCAGAGCCTCTTGCAAGGACTGCTCGATTGACGCGGGCAGCACTCCGTTGGTTTCTACAGGCGTGTAGGGAGTGAGCTGCTGGAACTTGAAGCTCGCGACTGTGCGCCGCGTGCCCAGGTCGCCGCGCCGCCCCAGAGGAGCTGGCGTGCTCTCATAGACCTCCCAGGCGCGCAGGCGCTTTTGCAGCATCCATTCAGGCTCCCCCTTCTGGCGCGAGAGTTCCTCGACGGCGCTGCGCGAGAAGCCTGTTGCCAGTGGCTTAAGCATGGTTGCTCACCTCACTCGCTGCACCTTCCCCATTGTTCTCTGCGTTGCCATCCTCTTTGGGCCGAAGCCACTCGTAGCCACGCGCCTCAAGCTCAAAGGCCAGCTCTTTATTGCCGGACTTGACGATGCGTCCATCGAACATAACATGCACGAAGTCGGGCGTGATGTAGTTGAGCATACGCTGGTAGTGGGTGATGAGCAGGATGCCCAGGTTCGGCCCGGTCAGCGCGTTGACGCTCTCGGAGACGATTCTCAGGGCGTCGATGTCCAGACCGGAGTCTGTCTCGTCCATTAAAGCAATCTCTGGCTCCAAAAGTGCCATCTGTAGAATCTCGGCGCGCTTCTTCTCGCCACCGGAGAAACCGTCGTTGATCGAGCGGTTGATGAAGCTGTTATCGACCTTGAGCAGGCGCATCTTCTCTTGCAGCAGCTTGCGGAACTCGCCGGGCGGCACGCTTTTGCGCTTGTTCATCTTGCCCGTGGGATTGTCGCCCTCTTCAAGCGGCTTGTTGCCTTCGCGCACCGCTTCAAGCGAGCGGCGCAAGAAGTTGGCGACGCTGACGCCAGGGATCGACATGGGGTACTGGAAGGCCAGGAAGAGCCGCA
>JALYTQ010000057.1 GCA_030854195.1 Chloroflexota bacterium | reverse complement strand
GCCGGGACATTTTTGCGTGGCTCGGATGATGCTATGCTTCTCCGGCGCGCCCCACGGACCGAAGATACGCTCGTCGGTTGGACCAAACAATTGTAGTGTGGGCGTGCCTTGGGCTACGGCAAGGTGCAGAGGGCCGCTATCGACCCCGAGGACCAGCCGTGCCCGTCCCAGTACTGCCGCCAGTTGCCCGACCGTCATAGCGGTGAGCAGGAGCGGCGGCGTTTCTATCTCGCGCGCGATCTCTTCTAGCATGGGCCGTTCCTGCTGGCTTCCGGTCAATACTATCCTCGCCTGGGTCGGCACCACCTGAGCGAGCGTATTCAGGCACCGTGTCCAGGCCGTGTCACGCCACAATTTGACCGCCGCGCCCGTACCGGGATGAAGTGCGATCACTGGTAACTCTGCCGGAATACCGACCTCTGCCAGGCGTTCTTCTACCCATGTGCGCTCGCTTTCGGTTGGTACGAAGTGCAGCGGATAGCGCTCAGGTTCGTATGGCTCGGCGAGAGCAGGGGAGGCCAGTGCCTGTAGGCCCGCGCTCGTCAGGCGCAGGTTGGAGACGGTTGCGTGCTCGGGCTGCGCAAAGGGCAGCGCGTGCGTAAGAAATGGCTCGCCCGGTTGGATTGCGTAGCCAACGCGCCGTGGAATGCCCGCCAGATAGATCAGGGCAGCACCCCACCAGAAGTCGGGTCGCAGATTGATGGCAAGGTCGTAGTTCGCCCGTCTGAGTTGTTGCGCGGTCTGGAGCAGCAGCGTGTAGGGCGCTAGCGGCTTCTGCGGTGCGCGCTGAAAACCTGGAAACGGGCAGGCAATCAGTTGATCGAGCGCGGGATGGCGCGCAACGACCTCACTCGACCAGGGACCGATCATCATAGTGATGTGGGCATCTGGAATGTGTTCGCGTAGGGTTGCCAGGATTGGAGTCGTCAATACCAGGTCGCCGAGATGATCGGGTCGAATGAGGAGAATACGCGGCTTGCTGACAACTCCTCTTTTGCTGCGTGTCCGGTAGGTCGCAGGTATCCCGAGGACGCGGACAAGCATGAGAATGAGTGCGCGCAATCCCTGTTTTGCGTTCATGGCGTGACCTCGCGATTGCTGGCCGTGGGGATGAGACGCTCTACCGCTGCCCACACTTCATCGACCGTCACCGCCTGCATGCATGTGCAATCCGCGCATGCTTGCATCTTGCCCAGGAAGAAGCAAGGACGACCTTTGGGATTGTGCCAGAGCGCGATATGATTGGCGTCGTCCGGCGGATAGGGACCATATTCCTGTGGGCTGGTAGGTCCGAAAATCGCAATCACCGGTGTTCCCAACGCCGCAGCCAGATGCATAGGGCTACTATCGTTGCCGATAAAGAGTGCGCAGGCTTCGATATACGCGGCCAATTCGCCGAAGCTCGTCTTGCCTGCCAGGTCAGTCACCATACCATCCGGTACCTCAAGTCCGTCGAGCAGCGCGGATGTGAGCGCCTGGTCGTCTGCGCCACCGATCAGTAGAACATGGGTATTGCGCTCGTGTACCAGCCTGTACACAATCTCTCGATAGCGATCGATGGGCCAGCGTTTAGAGGTCAACTCCATGCCAGGATTGCTGCCACCACCGGGAAAGACGGCGACGCGCACGCGATCGTCTGGCACAACCGCCCGGCGTTCTTCAGGCGTCGTAACGAAGTGCATGCGCGGCGCGTCGACGGCGAGGCCAAGCGCGCGTGCGAGATCGAGATAGATCTCTGCCTGATGTTGCAAGTGCTCGGGTGATGCGGAGAGCGGAACTCTATCTGTAAGCGAGAAGCCACGCCCCAGGCTATCTGGTCCCACGCGACGAGGAACGCCCGCCAACCAGGGGAGCAGTGTCATTAGTGGTGAGCGGTCCAGCACAAAGGCGAGATCGAAGTGCTGGCGGCGCAGGAGCCGCGCGAGAGCAAGATACTCCTTCAGTCGATAGCGACCAGGAATACCGACGGTGCCACTATCGATAACGCTATTGACCAGCGGCTGGTGCTCCACGATCACCTTAGACCAGGTGCCCGCGACATAGGTAATGCTGGCCTCTGGATAATTGCGGCGCAGCACCTCCAGCAGCGGCGTCGTCATAATCAAATCGCCGAGGCAGCAAGGCTTGATAACGACGATAGAGCGTGGCCGGGTCCGGCGCGCAAAGGGCCGCCGTAGAAGGTCGAGCAGCGCGAATGGCAGACGTAGTAAAAGGCATAAACTTGTAATAATAGCTTGGCGCAGTTTAGTCCCCTCCATCCTGCTTGTTTGTTTGCTTTGAGAGAGAATCTGCATCGTCCTGCCCTTGCGTTGGTGCGGAGGAGGGAGCATGGTATATGGTCGGTTGTTCTGTCACCGAAGCATACGGCGTCTCCTCATCGGAAGTGGCGCGTATCGTTTCTTGCTCGACACTGCCCCGTATCGTTGGCTGATAGGACGCGTCGCCGCTCTGCACCGCCGCGCCACAATTATGGCAATAAGCATTGCCGGGAATCAACTCGGTACCACACTGTTTACATAGCTGTTTCTCATTGGCGGAGGTAGGCTCGCGGACAGTATGAAACGAACTTATCGTCAATGGCTCTACGCCGGGCGGTGGTGGCGGCAGTGGCGCTGGCATGGTAGCATCATAGGGCTTGTAGTCGGGTGGTGGTGGCGCGTAAGTAGTCGGTGGCAGGTCAGAGCCGGGCGTATAGGAACTGGGAGATGGTATTGACGCCTGTCCTGTTCTCGTTGTTGTGGGCTGGGCTCCCTGGCTCTGAAGCTGGGCCAGTTCCTGTCGATTCTGCTCTAACTGCTGCTGCAGCCGCGCCAGTTCCTGGCAGATGGGGAGAAGTTCGCCCTGAATAAGTTGTCCGGCAGCGAACACCTCCATTGTCCGTGCGAGGAGGTCTTCCTCCTGCGTATGCATCTGGCGCGTAAGGCTATCAATGGTAGAACGTAGGCGTTGCGTCCGCGCAATGCGTGTAGCCTCCTGGGTTGCTTTCTCCAGGCCACGCTGCACTGAGTCCCAGATATTCATGAATCTTCCCTTCTCAGCTCTCTAAATGCTTATGGGCCGCCTCCATTATAGCAAAGAGAGCGTGGGAAGTCGAGATGACCTGGATTTACTTGCTGTTAGAAAAAAAGTATAGTCTCGGCATGGGGAGAGATTGCGCGCGTGAGATATGTCTCGTACCCCAGCGCTTGCAGGTGTTGGCGCACGCGTGTCGCATCGGCCAGTGCGGAAAAGGGCGCGAAAAGCGTTGGTCCGCTACCCGATAGGCGCACAAAGGAGGCACTAGCTTTCAGGAGATCTTCTCGCGCCTGAGCGACTTCTGGATAGCGTTCCAGCACGCCGCGTTCCAGTCCGTTGTGAAGGTCTTCTGGTTGGAGCTCCCTCTCTGCCTGTAACGCAGCGCCGACCGCCCGGCTATGGGCACCATCGGTGTAGTCGCTGGCAGGCAGGGAACGAAAGACCGCCGCCGTTGAAACGCCAATGGTGGGCTTGAGCAGGAGCAACCAGCGCATGGCGCGTGGCCAGTGAGGAGCGAGCGGTGTTACACGTTCGCCGCGTCCCTCGCAGAGCGCCAGTCCTCCCGTCAGAAAAAAAGGTACATCTGAACCAAGCGTTGCCGCGATAGCATGCAGATCCGGCGGAGTCAACGGAAGTTGCCACCACTGCTGTAACGCCAACAGTACAGCGGCGGCGTTGCTGCTTCCTCCGCCCAGGCCAGCGGCCACAGGAATGCGTTTATCGAGTTCAATACCAACTCCCTGCGGAAGTTCGAGTCGCTGGCGCAGCGCCTGAGCTGCCCGCACAGCCAGGTTGTCGTCTCCGTCGAGGTCGGGCCGTGTGCTGACCACGCGTACGCTTGCTTCCTCTGTGACGGTGAGGCAGAGAGTATCGTAGAGGTCAATCGTCTGCATGACGGTTGCCAGTTCGTGATAGCCATCGGCCCTGCGCCCCAGCACATCGAGTGTCAGATTGATCTTGGCATACGAGCGCACAAAGAGCGTCGCGCCAGATGTATGGATAGGCTGTGCTTTTTGACTCATGGGTGCATTGTGCATAGAAATGAAAAGCTTGTCAAGGCCGGAGTGTTTTTTTACGCCAAAAGTCGTGTAATCGTGCCTTTTTCTGTCAACTTACAACATCTTTTAGCAAGAAAGTAACCTGGGACCGTGTTTTTTAGAAGGAAAGAGGCTCCCTGTGCTATACTGTGCGGTGTAAGCAGAATGTTTCGCCGCTGATCCCTTTTTTATTGTCTACTTCATTTGTCTGGTAGGTGCAATGGATATAACCGTCGCGTATTTTCACCCACTCCTTCATCCTGAGATCGTCAAGCGCGATTTCGTGCAGATCCGCGCCATGGGTGCTAACAATATCGTCTACGCAATACATGAACAGGAGGAGCAACGCTGGTCACGCGATCTTGAGCGAGGTCTGCAACAGGCGCGGGATGCGGGCTTGAAGGTCTACCTCAGCCTTGGACGTTATGGCAACCTTTTTGCTGGTCCCTCATTTATGCCAAGCTGGTACACGTTTCGCCACCCCGAATCGCGCGTGAAGGACCGTCATGGGCGCGTTCACGGCTTTTCCTGCTATAACCACGAGGGATTTCGCTCCTGGCTCTTCAAGGAGATAGAGTACTATCTTGCCACCTACCCGATCAATGGTATTCTGCTCGATGAACCGCATGGGCCGGATATCACCTGCTTCTGCTCCGTGTGCCGCGCGCTCTGCCCGGATATCACCGACCTTCAGCATTTCCGCCGCCGCTCGATGCTTGACTTCCTGGGTGAGCTGTTCGCTTGTGTCAAGCGCGCTGACGCCAGTGCGAAGACGGCGATCGTTCTCTTGCCACAGGATCTGGGCCTGGTCGATGAGATAGCGCAATTGCAGCACCTGGACACGCTCGGTTGCCATCTCTTCTGGCAATTGTTGAACGAGGATATGGAGAAGGTAGAGTCGTGGGGGCAGACCGTTGTCGAGGCGGCCCGGCGCTACGAGAAACGCAGCCAGCTCTGGTTGCAGAACTTTAGCCTTGACAAAGAGGGCGAACAGCTACTTGAAACGGCGTTCAGCAGCATGCTGCGCGCCGATCCTGACGAGCTTGCCTGTTACTATTACTGGCGCAACAATGTCGATCCCGAGAGCGTCTGGCAGACGACGCGCCGACTCTTGCGGCGCATTCCACGGCGTCAGCTCTACTGGCAATCGACTCTCTCCCGCATCCCGGTTCCACAGCTACCCGGCAACGACGACGAGGCACGCAAAAATTAACACGAGTAGGGATGGGCCTTGCGTCCATCCGGCTCAGGAGCTCCTGGGGAACCGGATGGACGCAAGGCCCATCCCTACTGTGGAGGTTCTAGCCTTTGCGCAGGCCAGAGCCTTCTTTTTCTTTCTCTTCCTGGTAAACCTTCTCCAGGAGCGCGCGCAGTGTCTTGATCTGCGCGGTGTCCCCTGAATTGCTCGCCGCCAATACGACGGCCTGGATACCCAGCGTGCGCAAGGTATAGAAATCGTCCTCGCTCAGGTTCTCCGTCACATTGAAGAAGGCGGGGAAACGTACAGCTTCCCGTACCGCCTGATAATTTAAGGCGTCTTCGATCGTGAGAGTGCCCAGCTGCTCGCTCACACCAAAGTCAAGCAGAACGGCGGAGATGCCGTCGAACGCCGCGAGATTGCGAATGAAAATAGGATAAAAGTCGCCGCTGCGCATCGGGACCGTGATAACCTTCTCCAGCTCCTTCTCCTGTGCCAGCAGACGAACCGGTGCATTGAAGGGCAGGATGATGTACTGAATGCCCATCTCTTTCAGCTCGCTGAGGTTCTCGCGCTCTAATGTATCCAGACCGTCCGTCACGCGTAGTCCTACAATCAGCCCTTCATTGCTCGCTTTGGCAGCTTCGATCTCTTGCTTTACTGTCGCAAGCAGCGCCTCGTCCTGGCCGTTCCAGCCAAAGAGCAGGCCATCGGCACCTGCTTTGAGCGCGGCCTCTACACCGCCCGCTACAATGCTGGGAAATTCGACGACGATAGAGGCGGCATGCGCTTTAGACTCGGCCCGATTTTTGCCGAGGAAGCCAATGCCGCCACCGCTCTGCGCGCGGCGGGCCTGCGTAAACATATCTTGCAGTTTTGCCATTCCTAACTCTGTCTCCTTATGCTTATAGTTTCAGTATCCTCAAGCGGATCGACATTCCGTCTCAGCCAGGCCGCTCACATCTTGAGGAATTGTACATGGGAAAGCCGAAAAGGTCAAGGGTGTTTGCATGAGGAACACTACGGCGCGCATGTGTTCAAAGGGGCTTGCCCCACGAGCGTATTATGCTGTTGTTTCTTGTATACGATAGCGCATTATTCCTATGCACTTGTTTCATCTTCTGGTATAGATTATAATGTATGAAGTTACCGCAGAGTTGGTTGTTGTTTGATGAAGTATATCGGTTAGTTGTTGGAAGGGTGTTATGTTGCAAGAAGCTGTCGATGAGTATATTGCCGTTCTCGCTGCCAGAAAGTATGCAGGTGGTAGCAACCGTAATACGATTACGGCCTATCAGAACGATCTCTACCAATTGTGTAGCTACCTCACGTCTCAGGGCGTAAAGGACTGGCAGGCCGTTAGCCACGAGGATATTGAGGCATACCTGCGGGAGATGCGCGATGGTCTCGCTTACAGGCCCACGACGATCGCACGCAAGGTCGCTGCTCTTAAATCCTTTTTTCGTTACATGCTCGCTACCCATAAGGAGCTTTCTGGAAACCCGATGGAGAAGTTGGAAGCTCCTCGTGTTCAAAAAGACCCGCCGCACGTGCTGAGCGTTGAGCAGGTCAACCGCCTGTTCAATCTGGTGCGCACTGATACCCCCGGTGGCCTCCGCGATCTCGCGATGTTGCATATGCTCTATGCGACGGGTATGCGCGCCTCCGAGCTCGTTTCTCTTACTCTGGCGGATTTCGATGCTGTCCACGCGACCGTGCTCTGCCCAGGGCGCAACGGGCAGATAAAGCGCGAGCGCTTGCTCCCTCTCCGCGTGGTCGCGGTAGAGGCCATTCAGCGCTACCTGCAGGAGTCGCGCCCACGCCTCGTGCGGCGCGAAGGTGAGCAGGCCCTTTTTCTAAACCATCATGGCGAACACCTGACGCGCCAGGGCTTCTGGCTCATTATCAAGGGCTATGCGCGTGAAGTGGGCATTACCGCTATCACCCCGCATATGTTGCGTCACTCGTTCGCTATTTTGATGCTGAACGAAGGTATGGAGCTGCGCTCGGTGCAGGAGTTATTGGGCCATGCCCATATTTCTACGACGCAGGTCTATAGCCAGCTCGTCTGCGTGCAACAGCCAGACCGCTAAATCTGGCTGAGGTTCCGTCTCCTGGTGCTTACTTGTTCTGCGGGAGCTTCACCAGGAAATGGGGCTGCGAGAAGAGCGCACACAGCCTGTTCGTGATGTGCAATAATTTCTGAAGAGAGAACACAATAGGTACTCCAGGTACTCTAGTATCTCTCGCCGGAAGGATGTATTGTACAAAGCTGGAGAGGTTGCACTATGCTTTTTTATGATCAGGTTATGGAGGCGACCAACGCTATTCTCGCCCGTCATGTCCGCACGCCCGCGCTGGCCCTTGTTCTTGGGTCCGGTCTGGGCGATCTGGCCGCGCAGGTGGAGGAGGCTGTGGTAATTCCCTATGAGGAGATTCCTCACTTCGCGCGTTCAACCGTCGCGGGACACGCCGGTCGCCTGCTGGTAGGCACGTTAGCGGGGATGCCTGTGGTGGCTATGCAGGGACGTTTTCACTTCTACGAAGGCTACTCGCCGCAGGTGCTCACGCTTCCCATCCGCGTGATGTTCATGCTGGGGGCGCGGTCGCTTATCGTGACGAATGCCGCTGGCGGCGTCAATCCTGCCTATCGTCCAGGTGATTTTATGCTCATTCGCGACCATATCTCTTTGCCGGGATTGGCCGGAGTTAATCCTTTGCTTGGACCCAATGATGAGCGCTTCGGGGATCGCTTCCCACCGTTGGCGCGGGCATATGATGCTGATCTTCGCGCGCTTACACAGCGCGTGGCGCGAGGAGCCCAGGGCATTACGTTGCACGAGGGGATCTATACAATGGTGGCCGGTCCCAGCTTTGAGACTGCCGCCGAGCTGAGATTTCTACGCACGATCGGCACCGACGCCGTGGGCATGTCTACGGTGCCGGAGGTCGTGGCGGCGCGCCATATGGCTATGCGCGTCCTGGGGTTGAGCCTGATTACCAATACCGCTACAGGCAATGAGACGGACGAGGTCAACCATGCCGACGTATTGGCTACGGCTGACGCCGCCCGTCCCCTGTTCGCTGAACTGGTGCGCGGCATTGTGCGCGCAATGGCGACTACGGTTTAGTAACATCGATCTCCGATTGGTACCAGTTGAAGCGCTGGCCATCCCAATCGGTCAGAACGACCAGATAGTAGATACCGGCTGGCAATGTGGGCGCGACCTGGTAATTCCAGGTTGTGTTTCCCTGAGCCGCGCAGGCTTTTGTCTGTGATGTTCCCTGGAATTGAAGGACATTACTTTCCTCCTTGGGTAGTGGCTGAGAAAGCATATCTACGTTTTTCAGCTGGTTGTCTTTTGCTCCCAGGAGGGCGTTGGTGATGTTTTTCTCTTTTGTGAGAAAGAGCTTGCATGTGATGTTTGTGGCATGCACCTGCTTGCCATGCCCTTTATCTATCGATTGGTCGACCGGGTAAGCGGTGACGGTGTAGGTTGTTGTGCCATCGGCTATTTGGTTGAAAGGAACCGTTGTTACCGGATAGCCAAGGGGAACAATCGTTGTGGTCGGCGTGTGCGTCGTCGCCGTCGCCGTCTGACCAGCTGGCGAGGATTGAGCTACGATCCCTGTCTGGGTATTGGTCGGCGGCTTCTGGGGCCTCGGACGCCCCATGGCACCGATGAGAAAACCGCTACTAAGACCGGCTACCGAAAAGAGCAAGAGCGCAACGATGAGGACAAGCTGGGAGCGTGGCGCTCCTGCTTTGTTTGCCTGCACGTCTGGTCTCGGTCTAGATGCTAATTGCTGCATGGACGATATCCGCTCTCCCTTATAGGTATTACAAAACGTTTGTTTTCATCTTACCATGTCTCTGCTAATCTCCTATGAGAATAAACGAACTATAGCCCGAATTGGTACCCCTTCCCAAAAAAAAGAGAGGCCGATCGCTGTCCTGGGGGGAAGCGCGATCGGCGGGACCCGGATAAGGGGTGTGTGGGGGAAGTACCGGGCCGCAATACCTCCTACTGCTGGCGACCAGGATGGCTCGATGGAGCTTAAATAGCAGTGCCATAAAGGCATCGAGCCATCCTGCCACTTCGCAGCTTCTTGCATACTCTCTATCTTCAATAAACGGCCCTCTTCTTATTTTTGGGGAGAATTTAGCGGAACTGGTTTTTTGTCTGGAGAATGCATATGATACAATATCATACAGGTATGCATAGCAGCAAAAATAGTGACGCGCTATACTCTCCTGAAGGAGTCAACTATGGGTTTTCATATGTTTGATCTTATCATCGTCGTTGTGATTGGCCTGGCTATACTTGGCCCGAAGACGTTCCAATCGCTGGCCCGCAATGCTGGCAAGGGTGTTGCGCAGGCAAAGAACGCGAAGGATATGATTATGGCCGAGCTGCCCATGGAGGAGATAGCGAAAGTGACCGAGAATATTCCCCAGGTTCCCCTCAATGCTCAGCAGGCCGTCAGGATGCTACTGACGCCCGAACAGAAAGCCAATAGCAAGAAAAGGCCCGCTGAAGCCGCCGAGAAACCCGCCGCGACGAAGGCGGATGCATAATAACTTTTGTAAGGTAGGTAACATATGGCAGAGTTGAAACAGCAAAAATGCGAAGCCTGTGCGCCTGGTTCACCTCGGGTTACGGAGGAGGAACTGCAGGAGTTTCGTCTCCAGGTGCCCGAGTGGGTCATCATCGAGCGCGACAACGTCAAGCGTCTGGAACGCGTCTTCAAATGTAAGGATTTTGCGGCGGCGCTGGACTTTACCAATAAGGTGGGCGCAATCGCCGAAGAAGAGGGCCATCACCCCGCTCTCCTAACCGAGTGGGGCCGCGTCGGCGTTGCATGGTGGACGCATAGTATCGGTGCCCTGCATCGCAACGATTTTATTATGGCCGCGAAGACTGACGAAATATACGCCGGGTTTGAGCAACACTAATTCAGAGGTTGGCCTCAAGGACGTTCAATTAAAGCGACGGCGTAACACGCAATGCCCTCGCGTCGACCCGTGAAGCCCAGACCATCCGTCGTCGTCGCTTTCACGCTCACCTGATTTGTATCCAGGCGCAGGTGTTCGGCCAGGTGGGCGCGCATCTCCTGTATATAGGGAGCCAGCCTGGGCCGTTCCGCCACGATCGTTGCGTCGATATTTCCTATAGCGGAATTATGTTGCTGTAGCAGGTCGAGCGTGTAGGTGAGAAAGACGGCGCTGGGTTGATCCTTCCAGCGCGGATCGGTAGAAGGGAAGTGCGTGCCGATATCGCCGAGGGCGGCTGCTCCAAGCAACGCATCGACCACGGCGTGAATAACCGTATCGGCATCGGAATGACCGGCGAGGCCATATTCGAAAGGGATCGTGACGCCGCCCAGGATGAGCGGGCGCTTCTCGGTGAAGGCGTGTACATCATAGCCAAAGCCAACGCGTGTCGTCATGTGTTTGTATTTCCTTGCGCTAGTAGCTCAGCGAAGAGCAGATCTTCCTGCGTCGTGATCTTGATATTGGTGTAGGAGCCGGGGAAGATCGCCACGTGGTGCCCCATGCGCTCCAGCAACGTCGCGTCGTCGGTGACATCCTCCTGGGCGAACGGGCTGGCGTGGGCCTGCTGGATGAGCGGAAACGCAAAGACCTGCGGCGTCTGTATCATCCACAATTGTGTACGGTCCAGCGTGGCAGCGATGCGCCCGTTCTGGACCTGCTTGATCGTATCCTTCACCGGAACCGCCGCGACCGCTGCCTGATGCTCCTGAGCGGCCTGTAGGCCCGTTGCCAGTATCTCTTCCGTAACGAAGGGGCGTGCTCCATCGTGAATCATAACCCAGGTGGGTTGTACAGCCGCCAGCGCGTCGAGACCGGCGTGTACAGAGTCCTGGCGGCGTCCACCGCCAGCAACCACAGCTATGACCTTCGCCCAATCTTCTTGTTGACAAAGCGTCCTGGCATCTGCAAGGCGTTCGGCGCTTGTCACAAGGACAATAGACTCTATCGTAGTCGAACGTTGAAAGGCATCGAGCGTGCGTGCGAGCGTGATACGTCCTGCCAGTGGTGTCCAGAGCTTATCGCGGCCCTGCATGCGCCTGCTGGAGCCTGCTGCGACAATTACAACGGCGGCTTTGTTTTGCATACTAGCTTCTGATGGGTTGCAGACAGGCAACCTCTCTTCTCCATAGAAAGAACGGGCACCGCCAGGGGTGCCCAGGGATGGTAGCGAATGGCCTTAAAGTTGACGTTGCTTCGCGGGCGATTGCGATGTGGGCGTAACATTGTTGTTCTGCTGCCGGGGATGGGCAAAGATCATGCGTCCGGCCACCGTTTGCAGCACGCGCGTCACCGTCACTTCAATGGTCATATTCATAAACTGGCGTCCATTTTCAACCACGATCATTGTCCCATCGTCCAGGTAGCCGACGCCCTGACCGAGCTCCTTGCCGTCCTGCATGATCTTGATGTGCAGATCCTCGCCCGGCAAGAGAACGGGTTTGATAGCGTTTGCCAGCTCGTTGATATTGAGCACCTTGACGCCCTGCAGCTCTGCCACGCGATTGAGATTGAAATCGTTAGTAATGATGGAGCAGTGCAGATTCCGCGCCATCTTCACGAGCTTGCCATCGACATCGGCGATGCCCTCGATATCGGCATCGATAATCTCTATCGGGACCGTGGCATCCTTCTGTAGGCGGTTGAGAATCTCCAGCCCGCGTCGACCGCGATTGCGGCGCATTGTATCGGCGGAGTCCGCGATGCGCTGCAGTTCGTTGAGCACGAAGCGCGGCACGACCAGGGTGCCAAAGATGAAGCCCGTCTGGCTAATATCGGCGATACGGCCATCGATGATCGTGCTGGTATCGAGCAGGATCTGTAACACTTCGGGTGTCGCGGCGGCCTCTTTCTCTTTTTCCTTCGCATCCTGTTCTTTGCGCTCGCGTTCGCGCTCCTCGTCGCGCTCGCGCTCGCGGGTGCGCCGCGCCACCAGAGCGCCCTGGAAGAGATGCGCGATATCATTTTTGCGTAGAACGGCGATTGTCACGCCCAGATAACCAAAGAGCACCGCGCCCACAAATGGCAGCAGATGTCCCCAGGTCGCGGGCAGATTTGCCAATGGAATAGCAAGAAGGGCCGAAATGATAAGTCCGATGGTTAGACCAATTGCCCCGGCCACCAGGTCGCTCGCGGAAGCGCCGCTGATCTTGTCGCTTATCCAGCGCGAGGGAATGACCGTAATGTAGGGTGTGATCAAGAAGGCCAGGATCACAATGCCTACGCCGATTGCTATACCCCACTGTAAAGAGATCTTGCGATCGTCGATGACAGCGCGATCAAACAACAAAATGCCTACAACTACCGCGATAGCAATAATGCTACCCACAATGCGGGAAATGGTTTTTATTGACATCCCTGCATCCTCCAACGCAGCGCACCTTTTCAGGGCATAGAGCACTCGAAAGGCAACGTGTGGGGGCGGTTAGCTGGCGAGGACGGTGATGATAACAAAAATGATAATTCCGTGTAGTATGTCGCCTGGCCTGCTGAACCTTAGAACGCGCCTGTCGAGCTGTAAAAACATCATATCGAATGTGTAGTATACATCTTTCCCTCTCAGGAATCAATAGCTGTGCTTTTTATCCTCCATATTTGCTCCTTGTGGAACAGCTTAGAGGATACGTGCTGAAACGCTATCTCACAAACTGAACCTATCACCTCCTGCTATTAGTGTAAGGCAATCTCCAACGAAACCGCAAGTGAACTGGCGGTAAGTACTTTAAAATCAGCTGGTAGTCCTGTTTCTGCCAGTTCTGCTCGTACCTTCGCCCCACTCCCTGCCGCTGGAACAATACAGCGTTTAAAACCTAGCTTCGACGCCTCCCTTACCCGCAATGCCAAACGACTGACCGCGCGGAGTTCGCCGGAGAGCCCGACCTCGCCGATCAGGGCCATGTCTGGCGGAATAATTTTCTCGCGGTAGCTTGACGCAATCGCCGCGGCCACCCCCAGATCAATGGCCGGTTCCTCCAGGGTAAATCCTCCTATCACATTTGCATAGACATCGTGGGTATTCACCGCCAATCCCACTCGCTTCGTCAGGACCGCCAGCAGCATTAAGAGACGATTATGCTCTATGCCATTGGTGGTGCAGCGCGCATTGCCAAAGTTGCTGGGCGTCACCAGCGCCTGTACCTCGACCAGCAGCGGGCGCGTCCCCTCCATGCTGACCACCACGGCTGAACCGGTCGCACCCGCCGCGCGGTCCGCCAGGAAGACCGCCGATGGATTGGGCACCTCCAGCAGGCCCTCGCCGTGCATCTCGAAGACTCCCACCTCGTGTGTAGCGCCGAAGCGGTTCTTCACGCCGCGCAGGAGGCGATAGGAATGGTAGCGCTCGCCTTCGAGATACAGGACCGCGTCGGCGATATGCTCCAGCGCCTTGGGTCCCGCCACGGTTCCCTCCTTGGTTACATGCCCGATGATAAAGACCGGTATATGCGTATTTTTCGCCAACTGCATCAGCTGGAGCGTACATTCTCTCACCTGGCTGATGCTTCCCGGAGCCGCCGTCAGGTGGCTGGCGATCACTGTCTGAATTGAATCGACAATCACTAGCGCGGGTTTGAGCCGCTGCACCGCCTCAGTAATCACATCTAGCTCGATCGCGGCCAGCAGGTAAAGGCGTTCACCGCCGATCTCCAGGCGTTCGGCGCGCATCTTGACCTGCTCGATCGACTCCTCGCCCGACACATACAGAACAGGCCCGACCTGTTGCGCGATAGCACCTGAGACCTGCAGCAGCAGCGTCGATTTGCCGATGCCCGGCTCACCACCGATCAGCGTCAGCGAACCAGCTACCAGGCCGCCGCCCAGGACGCGATCCATCTCGGCATAGCCCACAGAGATGCGTGCCTGTGCCAGCGGCTTGATCTGAGGCAAGGCCACCGGTACGCGCGTCCCCTGAGCAAGAGCACCGTTATCATTCAGGCTCTGGCGACGAGCGGAACTCTGCGGAACATCAGCGACCTCTTCGAGGGTATTCCAGGTGCCACAGTCGGGACATTTTCCCATCCACTTGCTTTGTTCACCGCCACATTGTTGACAGATATATTTTGTGCGTAGTTTTGCCATTTAGAGCATCTGCAATCTAATAAGGGAGAGATGTAGAGAACCCGGCACGCGGCGCGCATACCAGGTGGATAGAGATACTGAACAAACAAGAGGGGACGTGAGTGCTCACGCCCCCTTTTGCTTTTATGCATCGCTGCCGCTGTTGCCGCCTTCACCGCCAGCAGAGAGCGCTGCTTCCGGTGTTGCGGGAGGTGGCAACTGTTCGATACGATTACGAACCTGTAGTACAAGATCATCATCGATAACGATCGCCTCGATCAGGTCGTCGGGATGGAACTTGCCCTGAAGCAAGCCCTCAGCCAGAGGATCTTCGACCATTCTCTGAATAGTGCGGCGCAATGGGCGGGCACCATACTGAGGATCGAAGCCCTTCTCGATCAGGTAGTCCTTGGACGCCTGTGGTACGACCAGTTCAACCTGCTGCTCGGTCAACTGCACGCGCACGCGGTTGAGCAACAGATCGACGATCGAGTACATCTCTTCCATACGTAGGGAATGGAAGACAATGACCTCGTCGATACGGTTCAGGAACTCCGGCTTGAAGGTATTCTTCAATTCGCCGAGAACCTTCCCCTTCATCGCCTCGTACTCGGACTGGTCAGCCTTCGCCTTGTCCTTCGACTGCTTAAAGCCGATCGACGCCTCCCTGTTCAGCAGGGCTGCACCCACGTTCGAGGTCATGATAACGATCGTATTGCGGAAGTCGACCGTGCGTCCCTTGGCGTCTGTCAGCTTGCCATCCTCCAGGATCTGGAGCAGCATATTGAAGACATCCGGGTGGGCCTTCTCGATCTCGTCGAGCAGGATCACGCTATAGGACTTGCGGCGGACCGCCTCGGTCAACTGACCGCCCTCTTCGTAGCCGACATATCCGGGAGGGGCACCAACCAGGCGTGCTGCCGCGTGGCGCTCCATGAACTCTGACATGTCGATCTTGATAAGCGCCTCTTCGCTGCCGAACATAAACTCGGCGAGCGCCTTGGCGAGTTCCGTCTTACCGACGCCCGTGGGACCCATAAAGATGAACGAACCAATCGGGCGTTTCGGATCTTTCAGGCCAGCGCGTGCGCGGCGGACGGCGCGGGAGATCTTTTCGATCGCCTCGTTCTGCCCGATCACGCGCGCGTGCAAAGCCTCCTCCATCTGGAGTAAGCGCTGCGACTCCTCCTGCGCGATACGCATCACCGGGATGCCTGTCCACATGGAGACGATTTGAGCGATCTCTTCTTCTCCAACGGTCGGCTTATCGGTCCCACGCTCGCGGTGCCAGCCAGACTCCAGTTTTGCGATGCGGTCGCGCAACTTGACCTCGCGGTCGCGTAGCTCGGCGGCCAGCTCGTACTCCTGTTGCTGGATAGCAGCTTCCTTCTCACGCAGCACTGATTCCAGCCCCTTCATCGCCTCTTTCAGGTTCAGGGGGGCCAGCGAGTTCTGCATGCGAACGCGGCTGGCAGCCTCGTCGATCAGGTCGATCGCCTTGTCAGGCATGAAGCGATCGGTGATATAGCGGCTTGCCATATCGGTCGCGGCCTTGAGCGCCTCATCGGTGATAATCAGGCGATGGTGCTGCTCGTAGCGTTCGCGGATACCCTTGAGAATCTCAATGGTCTCCTCGACCGTTGGTTCGCGTACGATTACTTCCTGGAAGCGGCGCTGAAGGGCGGCATCGCGCTCGATGTACTTACGGTACTCATCAAGCGTCGTTGCACCGATGCACTGCAACTCGCCACGGGCGAGAGCAGGCTTCAGGATATTCGCCGCGTCGACCGCGCCTTCGGCAGCACCAGCGCCGACGAGTGTATGT
This sequence comes from Chloroflexota bacterium, assembly GCA_030854195.1. Taxonomy (GTDB): domain Bacteria; phylum Chloroflexota; class Ktedonobacteria; order Ktedonobacterales; family Ktedonobacteraceae; genus JACDAE01. The sequence goes on along the minus strand of JALYTQ010000057.1, from coordinate 4,633 downwards.
ACCTCGTCGATGAAGATGATGCAGTCGCGGCTGTTGCGAATCTCCTCGATAATCTTCTTCAGGCGCTCCTCGAACTCACCGCGGTACTTCGTACCTGCTACCAGGGAGCCGACATCGAGGGTCAAGAGACGCTTGCCCGCCAATGTCTCCGGCACCTCGCCTGAAATCAGGCGCTGCGCCAGGCCTTCCACGATAGCCGTCTTACCGACACCCGGCTCACCGATCAGAGCAGGGTTGTTCTTATTACGGCGGGAGAGGATCTGAATAACGCGCTCAATCTCCTGATGACGACCGATGACAGGGTCCAATGTTCCCGCCCGCGCGGCGGCTGTCAGGTCGATACCCATCTGATCGATAGTGGGGGTCTTCGAATGCTTGGCATCGCGCTCGTGTGATGAGCCGGACTGGCTGAGCACCTGGATCGTCTGCGTGCGCACCTTCTCAAGGTTAACACCCAGGCTCTCCAGAACGCCTGCCGCAATGCCTTCGCCCTCGCGGACGAGTCCCAACAGGAGATGTTCCGTACCTATATAGTGATGATTCAGGCGTCGAGCTTCATCTACTGCGAGCTCTATCACCTTTTTGGCACGTGGCGTCAGACCGATCTCACCGAGAACGATGCGATCCCCGCGGCCAATAATAAATTCAACGGCGCTGCGAACCTTATTCAGTTCGACACCGAGATTAGCTAATACTTTTGCAGCAACACCTTCGCCTTCGCGAACGAGACCCAGCAGGAGGTGTTCTGTCCCAATATAATTGTGTTGGAAGCGCTGAGCTTCTTCCTGGGCGAGACTCAAGACTTTCCTGGCCCGCTCTGTGAACTTATCAAACCTATCTCTATCGTTCACCTGTTTGTCACCCCCCTTTCATTGGCAGAGGATGGAACCGAGCCCTCTGTGTCGCTCAGGTAAACTATGGCTTTCATCATACAACACTCTTTATGCAGCGTCAAGGATAACAAGTATGCCTCCCGTCTGTCAATATACGCTTTATTGCTCTCTCTGAGAAACAATCGACCTCATCACTGCTTTTACGTAGCGTATCTGCAGCGAAGAGGTCTCATGATCATCTGTTCAGGTACGGTGTGTTTAGCAGGCGGTGAACATCAATTTACGATGCTTCCAATCGGGTCTCCTGGCTCCCCTCTTCTGTGTGAGAAACTCTTCCCTTATACGGTCAGAATTTCCTGAAAGATGCTTGTAGGAAAAGTATATCACTTCAGTTAGAGAGAAACAAGGCGTATTTTGTTTCCAAGTAAGAAACCTTCTTATACGTAAGAAACCCTCTTACGTATAAGAGGCTTTTCGATGCACTGACTGGGTACTATTTACTACCTATTACTATTACGACCAGGGAGACAATGCGGATCACACACGCAATAAATAGCCTTCCTGCTGCGTTCGCATGAAGCAGCAGGAAGGCTATCTCAATTGTAGTGCTCGCTCAGAACACTGCTCGGAGGACGAGGAAACCTCTTATTCAGAGGGTTCTGATTCGTCTTTCGAACGCTGCCGGGCAGCGGCGCGGAACGCTTCTGCCATAGCCGTCGTCTCGCCCTCGTCACCAGAGAGTCCACCCAGAAGAGGGTTGTCCCTATCGCGCTCGGGTCGATCACCGCGCTCACGTCGTCTGCCGTGCTCTTGCTGGCTTGCCGTAGCTTCCAATGAAGGAGTCGTAGCTTCCAGTGATGGCAGTGGTGCCGGTTCGCTCGCAACGGCGTTCGTACCGGACTCAGCAGTGTACGGCTCCTCCGTCGTGCTTTGAGGCTGATCAAGCTCTTCAGCCTGTCTCAGGCTCAGGCCCAGGCGGCGGCGTTCCGCGTCAATGCGCAGAATACGCAGTTGCAACTGTGCGCCCTCGTGCAGAATGGACTTGGGGTCCACCCCCGGCGTCAACTCGGAGAGGTGGATCAGTCCCTCGATGCCATCCTCGATGCGTGCGAACGCACCAAAGGGAGCGATCTTCGTCACCACCCCGGTCACAATCTGTCCCGGCGTATAGCGCTGCTCGACGGTCGTCCAGGGATCGACCTCAGCGCGCTTGATGGAGAGCGCGATCTTCTTTTTGTCCTTATCGACGCTGAGCACCTGAACTTCCACTTCCTGGCCGACGTGCAGAACCTCGCTGGGATGGTTCACGCGGCTCCAGGCGAGCTGACTGATATGCACCAGTCCGTCTGCTCCTCCCAGGTCCACGAACGCGCCAAAGTTCGCCAGGTTGCTAACGATGCCCTTACGGACCTCGCCGGGTTTGAGCTCGTCGAGCAGCTCCTCGCGGCGGCGCTGTCGCCATTCCTGGACGGCCAGGCGCTCCGAGAGAATTAAGCGGTTGCGTGCGCGATTGATCTCAATGATCTTGAGTTGCAGCTCTTTATCCTTCATACTCTGAAGTTTGGCTGCCGTCTCCTGGCTCTCACCGCCCGAAGCCACTTCTTCGCGCTTGAGATTGAGGATCTGAGAGATCGGCACGAAGCCGCGAATACCGGCAACGTCGACAATCAGGCCACCTTTATTATAATCAATGACCCTGGCTTTGAGCAGTTCGCCGTTCTTGTACTGCTCCTCGGCGATGCGCCATTGCCGCTCGGTATTGGCCCGCTTGAGAGAGAGAACCGCATGCCCTTCGGAGGATTCTGGCTGAATGACGTAGACCAGAACCTTGTCATTGAGATGCAATTCGCTGAAGGACCCATAGCCGTTGGCTGGCAGCTCCTTGGTTGAGAGGACGCCCTCAGATTTGAGGCCAATATCGACCAGGATCTCGTCCTGGTCGATGCGCACGATCACGCCCTCGACCACATCGCCTCGTTTGATATTGATGGGAGTGGTCGACGCAGCCAGCAACGCTTCCATCTCGTTCTGATTGAAGTCTTCCACTTCTTCAGGGTTATTGTTGTTTTGCCCTTGTGGGTCAATTCCTTCGATCATCGTCTGTACCCGCCCGCTGTTTAGATTTTCCGCTGGCATTGTCGAAAGGTCGCCGTGCTGTTGTGCTTGCATGGGTAAAAACCCCCTTCGATCCACGGTTTTTGCCGAGCCCTACTGTACATTCCGCTGCCTGCATCCTTGTGGGATGAGTGTCGCCGTCCCGTCATTGCTTCTTGTAACCATCTGGCTGCAGTCAGAATGAGAGCGAGAAGGACTTCACGTTTCAGAACCATGGGGAGCGTACCATCGGACTGGGCTTCTCGGAGGAGGTGCTTAGGCGGTAATCGTTTCGGCCTTCTGTAACTAATTATCTTACAGATAATGTAATTGACCCGATGTCTTGCTCTACAGAACGGTGATACGAAGCGATACTCGCAGGCAGGATGCCATAGTTACAAAACACATGAGCGCCTGAACAAAGCATACCCCCACTCGATGCTTTTATTATACCAAAAGCCGTCCAGGAATGCAAGACAATATACAACCTTTTCGCAAATCTCCCCGATGTTTTCTATCTAACACAGTATAGCACATATCGCCAAGCCCTTTCTATGTGCTACAATGCTGCTATGGAGATACCCGATATACCGACTAGCCTGCACATTCTGCACGAAAGGTTGGCTCCTACGGCCCGTGCAGAGGAACTGGTGGACTCCCTTGAGGGCTACCTGCCCAATGCGCGCAGGGCCGCTGTTCTGCTGTCTCTCTTTGAGCAGGATGGCGAACTTGCTATCGCTTTTATCCGCCGTGCCACGACATTGCGCTCTCACAGCGGCGAGATTGCTTTCCCAGGCGGTAGTGTCGATCCGACGGATACTTCGACGGTGATGACCGCTTTGCGCGAGGCCCAGGAAGAGATTGGCCTGAACCCTACCCGCGTTGAGGTGCTGGGTGTGCTGACACCAGTGTTTACTGTGGTAAGTAACTTTTTGATTACGCCAGTCGTGGCGTTTTTGCCGCGAGGGCTGGGGGAACTGCACTTGCAAACGAGCGAAGTAAAAGAGCTGATTTTTGCTCCACTACACGGCCTGGCCGATCCCGCTATCCTGCATACCGAGCAGTGGACGCGCAATGGTATGGCCCGCCTTGTCTACTTCTATGACTATGGCCCACACCGCATCTGGGGCGCGACGGGACGTATTCTCAACGCTCTCCTGGAGACATTGCATGCGTCGCCCTCGTAGGCCACTTCCTTCTCGCTTTTTCCGGTAAAGATCGTTCTCGTTGCGGCAAGAAATGTGGCCCATTAGTCATGAAACTCTTGCGCATTGGCCAACTTCGGCTACAATGAAAACGAGAACTTCTTCATATCCCGGTCCCTTCCGAACCGGGCCGAACGATTGGTTGCGTATATTGGCAGTGTAGAGCAATATTTTCTGTAGTGCGTTGTTGTACCCCGCTTTCTGATGATGCGGCTGGTCTGCAAGTTTCCCTGGTGGAGAAAATCAGTGACATCGCCAACACCAAACGAGCGGTATTCAAATCTCCCGTCGCGCCGACCACAGGCGGCCCTACCATCTCACTCGATGCCCAACTCGAATAACCCTCACTCCCCGTACTCTACCTTGCCCACTGCCCCCACTGCTCCTCTTCCTTTACATCCCCCGACAGGAGATGCGAATAAGTCTGCTCACGAGCATGCGCTTGATTTTGCTACCCATTCCTGGGATCTGGCAACCGGCGGCCTGAAAACGTTGACCGCG
>JALYTQ010000296.1 GCA_030854195.1 Chloroflexota bacterium | reverse complement strand
GTTACAGCCTGTGCAGCTATTGCACACCGTACACTGCCCTCGTGCCTTTGGCTCTAAGCAGGGAAGATGATGGATCATGTGGCCCTGGAAATACCGTTCGCAGAAATCCTGATAGCGGTGCGTTGAGAGAATGTGGCTGTGCCATATGTTGTCAATCTGTTGACTAAACATACCAAGGCCCGGATAGGAATCCAGCACAATGAGCGTGAGGAACCGCTGATACTCTGGAAGGATGTGTGCATACTGGTCAGCGGTCATGCCATACTCCTTGTAGGCCACTTTCCCAATTTCCTCCCAGTAGGGCCATAGTTGGATCTGTGCGAGTAGAGCGGCCCCCTTTTCTGCCTGGTTGTGAGTGTCCTGGTTTGCTTCAAAAATGATTGCCATGTCGAAACCCCTTTCTTAAACGATATGGACTATCGGAACAACAAAAATGGATCGTTCTCAGAAAATTGCCTCCAATCGGATACCGGAACCACCTGCAGACCATTCGTGCTGGCAGGCAGGGACGAAGCGCCAAAGGCCAGCAGCAGGAGACGGTCCTGAGTAAATTGCGCAATCTCTTGCCACGCTGAGATGTGCGCAAACTCGCCAGCTGTCAGGCGAGCAACATCAGTAATGATCTGCTGATACCGATCATCGATCAATACAATCTTGCGGTCTGTTTCCCGCTCCTGGGTATATAATTGGACCAGTTTGTGCAGAACGCTTCGACACAAGATCACCTTCTGTGGAAAAGGAAAGCCGTTCGTTTGTAGCCAGGTATGCGTTGCCTCCTCGACACAGGCGGCGCGTACTGTGTAGTACGTGATCTCACCGCGCTGTGCAAGCAGACCCAGAGCCTCGCGTGCATAATCTAACGGCTCATAGGAGAGCACAACATCAGGGGTCATGCGCGCCCGTTGCCGTGACAGTTCAAGCATATCTCTTGAAAGCGTAACGATCTGGGGAAGGTGTAAGAACTGCGTATACGTTCCGTTCAATTCCTCCGCCGTCAAGCCAAGCCCGAAATCGCGATCATGACATGCTATAAGTCCTGGTTCAGGATTAGCAATGGTTCCATCTATATCTATGGCATAGAACATGCATGATTTCCCTTCATAACTCTTTTTCGAAGATGCCAAAACAGCTATAGAGTCATTTAACATCGTATTTCTCCACTCCTATGCGTCTTAAATTGAAAAGTAGTATCTTCATGGTTAAGTATACTTGTATGCCTACAGCAAAAAAATAGCATTGTGTTGCGCAAAACTTGCGGAATGATGAGCATCCATGATACTCTACAGAGGGAATTATCAGGTGATGGAAGTGAAGATAGAGAAAGTATAGGGAGCTTTAAGAACATGGAAGAGCAAGAGAAGCAGCCCAATGAAAAACTGCGACGAGAACGTGAACTACGAGGCTGGTCCCAGCAAAAAGTAGCAGAGCTTACTGGAACGTCGAATCAGGCTGTCAACCGTTGGGAAAATGGACAGCACAAACCAGGCCGATATTTTCAAACGCTGTTATGTGAGCTTTTTGGGAAAAATGCTGAAGAACTTGGTTTTATGGGAGATCTCTCATTCTCGAAAACGGAGAAAAAAACAGAACAGGAATTATGGATTGACTCACAAAAAGAGTCAGGCGAACGAGATCTGGAATATCAATGGAGTAAAACCGCCAAGCGTGGCACTTCAGCATCGTTGAACACTTCTTCTCTTCGCTTCTACAACTATTCGCTCTCTTTTAGTTGGGGGTACTACTACGCGCGTGGCTCACATGCACTTCCTCCTATCATAGACGATTGCCTGCGCTCATTGACGGAGAGCATGCAGACAGCTCACGGAAGCGAGCAGGTACACCTGATTGATTTGTTGTGTCGTTTTTATCAACTCTCTGGCGTCGTCGCAAGAGACCAGATGAACATTTCACGTGCGCTCTCCGATGGGAAAAAAGCAGTAGAGCTGGCCTTTAGCGCCGAAAATGTAGAATTGATTGCAGCATCCCTGTTCAGGCGAGCAAAAACACGCATGAAGCAAGCACAATACGATGCGGCTCTGCAAGAATTAGAAGCGGCTCTGGTCTACGCACAACGTTCTCGTGACCCCTTAAAGGGGTATATTCATCAAGCTATGGCAGAAGCATATACTATGCTTGCCGATCCGTACGATCAGCATATCCAGCAGAAGAGCCTGGCCTTGCTTGATACGGTGAGTACTATTGTAGAAAATGGCAATCTAGAAGATGATGGAAGCTTTGTGAAGTTGAATATTACTGGACTTGCGATGGATCGCGCCAGCGTATTCACACACTTTCTACAACCAGAAGAGGCTCGTCGGAGCCTTCTGATAGCACAGCAACATCTCGGAACGGACCTGAACCGATGGAGATCTCGCTTGCTCATCGCGAATGCAGAAACCTCCCTTGCAGAAAACGATGCACAAAGCTGTTGTGAGTACCTCACAAAAGCATTGAATATCGTACAGGAGACACATTCTCGAAGCAATGAGAAACGCGTTATGACGATCTATCAACAACTCAGTACGATCGCTCCTCACTCCTCGTTTGTTCGCCAGGTAGGAGAACAGTTGCGTGCTCTTTGAGCAGCTTCCAAGAAATGAATGAGATGGAAACAACAGATGTAATTATTGTTGGAGGTGGCGTTATCGGCTGTGCAATTGCCTATTTCCTCCGCAAAAAGCATATCGCGGTTACACTATTAGAGCGAGGTGAGATAGGAGGTCAGGCATCCGGCGCGGCGGCTGGCCTTCTCGCGCCTCTAGGTCCCCTTTCAGGGCCTGGACCATTTGCCGATCTCGTTCTTGCAGGATGTAGCAGTCTTTCGTCTCTCGCACCAGAATTGGAAGACATCAGCGGTATGCGCATGGGATATGAACAAACAGGCGCTCTGCGTACGGTGCGCAACCCAAAGCGTCTCGCGCACTTGCAGAAACGGCTCAACAACTGGCAATCGCTGGGCTTACAACTCTATTGGCTCAGCGGAGAGGAAGCGAGACAGCGTGAACCACTTCTGGCATCTGACATATGCGCAGCGGTCTATGCTCCTGAAGAATCACAAATTCAAGCTACCAGCGTTGTGCAAGCATTTGCTCGCGCAGCCCAGCGCTTAGGAGCAACTATCTCTCCGCACCAAGAAGTTAGCCAGGTGCTCACGCAGCGGCAAAAAGTGATTGGAGTCACCACGGTTCAAGGGAAAACGCTCGGCTGCCATCGACTTATCATCGCATCAGGGGCATGGGCGGCACAATGTGGGGCCTGGTTTCAGGTTACACTTCCTATCCATCCGTTGCATGGTCAAATGATCTCACTTCCACAAACAGTTCCTCACCTCAAACATATTATATTCGGAGAAGCGGCGTATCTAGCTCCAAGAGGTGAAACGATTCTCGTTGGTGCCACTAAAGAAGAGATGGGTTTTGATTCATCAGTGACGGAAAAAGGAACATCATGGTTGTATGCAACGGCGACTCGCCTCGTTCCCGAGGTCATTCATAGGAATATCCAGGCTACCTGGGCGGGACTGCGACCGAAAACTCCGGATGGTCATCCTCTTGTGGGCTTCCTTCCACACTGGGACAATGTCCTGGTTGCCGCTGGACACAATAGCGTCGGGATCATATTGAGTGCGATCACCGGCCAGTGCGTTTCTGAGATGGTTGCGACAGGTGAGGTGCCACCACTCATACGGCCATTCTCCGTTGCACGTTTTTTGACGAATGATTCCTTTCCAACTCTCGACGGGACATAGCCTATGAGTGAGCAGCGAATCATGATTGTCGGGTTAGGAAAGCTCGGGTCACAGGTTCTTGTAGAGAAAAGGAATAAGAATGCATCATAGTACAAACTAACTATGTCACTACCTCACACAATTTCCCCACTTCCCTGGTCATTCTCCGCAAAAGCCTTGACAAGGGGCACTAATAATTCTATAGTAAAAAATAACTAGCCTTTGTTGATCTATTAAATCAACTTCAGGCAGGTATCTGCATACGGCGTTTTTGACACGCTGAAGCAGTACTCTGTCAAACGTGAAATGAATTTTGGCATTCTTCATCCTCGATGGGGAGGAAATGATAAATTGCGGACGCGCTGAAGCTGGTCCCTACGCCGATTGCCTGATTGGACAGGGAAATGCAAATGACGGTTGACAGAGCAATAAGGTTTCGACGGCCCCACCATCCTGACAGAGGGGTCGGAGTCCAGGCAGTAGAACCAGAGGAGATGCGATTATGTCACTTGAGCGAGACGAAATTTCCAATAACCTGGCGCACCTGGGACCGGGCGAGGGCAGCAAGGTGGAGCGTATCAAGATCAGCAGCGATTATTTGCACGGCCAGATCGCGGAGGAGTTGCAGGAGGATACTTCTCGCTTCTCAGAAGACCAGATACAGCTTATCAAGTTCCACGGTATTTATCAGCAGGAGGATCGCGATTCTCGTCAGGCGCGCAAGGCTGAACATGTGGAGAAGGCGTATCAGTTTATGGTGCGCTCGCGCATTCCAGGCGGCGCGCTGACCGCTGAACAGTACCTGGTCGAGGACGAGCTGGCCGGACGCTATGGCAATGGGACGATGCGCATTACGACGCGCCAGGGCATTCAGCTGCATGGGGTATTGAAGGGCGAGCTGCATGGCACTATCCATAGTATCAACGAGGCGCTCCTCTCTACCCTGGCCGCCTGTGGCGATGTGAACCGCAACGTCATGGCCTGTCCCGCGCCGAGCGCCAGCCGCACCCAGGCGAGGGTGCAGGAGATCGCGCACCAGATCGCAATGCATCTCGCGCCGCGCAGCAATGCCTATCACGAGATCTGGATCGATGGCGAGAAGGTCCACACGGTGGAGGATGAAGAGGTCGTCGAGCCGATCTACGGTCCCACCTACCTGCCGCGCAAATTCAAGATCGGCGTGGCCTTCCCCGGCGATAATTGCGTCGATGTCTATACGCAAGACATCGGTCTGGTGCCGCTTCTCGATGGCGAGGAGTTGCGCGGCTTTACGCTGCTCATCGGCGGCGGCATGGGCATGACGCACGGCAAGAGCGAAACCTATCCGCGCCTGGCAACGCCCTTGTGCGATACGACGGTCGACGAGGTGTTTCAGGTGATAGAGACGATCGTGACCGTGCAGCGCGATTACGGCGATCGCAAGAACCGCAAGCACGCGCGTATGAAGTACGTGATCGAGGAGAACGGCATTGCATGGTTCCGCGCTCAGGTGGAGGAACGACTGGGCCACGAGCTACAGAACCCCACTCCGGTTGTTCTGCACGATGTCGATGATCACCTGGGCTGGCATCAGCAGGCGGACGGGCGCTGGTTCCTCGGTCTGTACGTCGAGAATGGGCGCGTCAAGGATGGCGAGCGGATACGTATGCGCGCAGGGCTACGCGCCGTTGTCGACGAGTTCAGGCCCGGCATTCGTCTGACCGGGCAGCAGAATATTCTCCTGACCGATGTGAGCGGAGAGCAAAAAGAGGTGCTCGAAGCAAGACTACACACCTATGGTATTTCTACCGATCCACGGACAGCCGGTACGTCGCGCTTCGCGATGGCCTGCCCGTCCCTTCCGACCTGCGGACTGGCGCTGGCCGAGGCCGAGCGCGCACTGCCCTCGCTGGTCAAGCAGATCGAGGCCGATCTACAGAGCCTTTCACTGGCAGGCGAGCCGCTGAGCATACGTATGACTGGCTGCCCCAATGGCTGTGCGCGACCGCATATGGGCGATATCGGCATCGTCGGGCGCACCAAGGATGTCTACAATATCTACCTCGGCGGCGACTGGGCCAATACGCGCATGAATACGCTCTACGCCCCTTCTGTACGCATCGAGAATATCGTTGCTACCCTGCATCCGTTATTGGCGCTGTGGCGCGACGAACGCTTACCGAGTGAGACGTTCGGCGATTTCTGTCACCGCCTCGGCAACGTGCAATTGCACGCGCGCGTAGAGGGTCAGAACGGTACGGGGCAGGGCGCAAAGACGGTTGAGCACGTCGCGCACGCCGATTAACTGCCCGGAAATTGCATAAGCGATAGAAGGAAGAGCACAGATGC
>JALYTQ010000056.1 GCA_030854195.1 Chloroflexota bacterium | reverse complement strand
GCGCTACCAACGATCCCTATAAAGCCAATCACTGGTTCTTCGCCGTCTGGGCGTACAATGGATCTTATGGCAACAATCCGAACGACGTAGCATCGTCTGTTTATGGAAACTGGTATCCTGGCGCGGCGTTCCGTTCGATCTACGAAGAAACGGTCTGGTACTATGCCGCGCATCCGCAGAGCACGACGGATAACTACCTCCCTGGCCTGGGGAGCGGTCTCTTGCCGCCGCAGGGGGATTTCGCCAATACCGCCGATAGCTTTGCCTCCTGTTCAACGTGCTATATAACCGATTGGACCTCTGCTGGCTACGATCGCGACTGGGTCGGCGCAAACGCCAGCGCGCAGGTCGCCGCCGCCTTCAAAGCCGCCTTTAAGCAAAACGGCGGCGAAGATGTTGTAGGTCTGCCACGCGACAATAGCGGCGGTGCAGGCGTGCATCAGTCGAGCGCGGGCCTGCTACAGGACTTCGGCGGCGGCTCGTTCCAGCCGGGCGCGCTGCTGCTCGCCGACGGAACATCGACGGTCTACTGGATCTTCGGCGGCGTCTGGGCGCGCTACGCAAATGTCGATCGCGGCACGGGTGGCTGTCACGGCTATCCCACTTCCGCGCTCAATCCCTACAAGGATGCTCATCTCGGCAACGACACTTACTCGCGCCAGAACTTCAAGAGGGGCTATATCGTCTGGGATGGCACTAAAAAAAGTATCGTCGCCGATACCTGTGGGTAAAGCGAGCGGTTAAACGCTACAAATTTGGTTTATTATACAGCGCCGGATGGAGCAGCTATGCCTCATCCGGCCCCTTTTTGCTCTTTAGCAGATGTTGGGTAAATGCTTTTATAAATTTGCGATTTCACCTTAATATTAAAGTACCTTTTCGGAGCATTGCACCAACTTCAACCGCGGATTACAATCTCGATTGCCTCCTGGCTGACAGCATAATACGCAGCTAGACCAGCTTTGGCACTAGCGATTGAAAGAGGGATGACTGATCCATCATCCTGCTTTTTTGGAGCCGCCGCTGGAACTTGCTGACCCGTTGTTAGCTGCAAGTCGTGCTGTCCATCTGAGACAGAGCGAAAAACCAGCGCTTCGAGATCGATTCCCATCTCTTCGAGCGTAGAATACCGAACCGGATTTTGCCATCCCTTCCAGGCATCCATAACTGTGTGAATAGAATATTCGCTTATACAAATCTGCCAGCGACCGCTACTGGGATTCTGTGGGTCAGGGATAACATCACTGATCTTCCCGACCAAAAAAACTGCACCATGTGCTTCAGAAGTATCCGAAAAGTCACGAGCTGAATTGTTCTGGTTCTGCACACAAATTAAGTAGCCACATTTTCTGGCTCGATTTGCATCAAGCTTCCAGGCCCGCGATCCGCCTTGACGAAGAACGCGGCGAGTACTTTCGACTGTAAGAACAGCAATACATTTGTTAGACATGTTTGCCTCCTTTTATTAATGCTTATCTAGAAACCGCTCTAAAGCCGTTCCAATTCAGGGTCGAAACTAAGTTTGCGGAAAGTTTATTGTAATTCAATGATGCCATAAGTATGCCTAAAAGTCAAGGCAAAGTATGCTTAATTTTATTGTTACTTTGTAATACAACTCTCATGCTGGTTTCACTCACTGGATTCTGTAGGTTGTTTGCCAATGTATGAGTAAAATTTCAGAGTTCTTCTTGTGTCGTAGACGAACGTGTTTGCTTCGGAGTACCATAGGTAAGAACAACGGTTGCTCAATACGTTTGAAGGAGAGAGTTTTTATGGAACTGGCATTGATGATCGAGGGTCAGCAGGGACTGACCTGGAAACGTTGGCAGCGCCTGGCCCGTGCCGCCGAGGATCTGGGTTTTGTTGGCCTCTACCGTTCCGACCATTTCACCGATCCGCGCTCGCCCGACCGGGACGCGCTGGAATTATGGATCTCGCTGGCCTGGTTGGCAAGCAATACACAGCGTATCGAATTTGGGCCGCTGGTCTCGCCAGTTTCTTTTCGCCATCCCGTCATCACCGCGAAGATGGCGGCGGCGGTAGACGACCTCTCGAACGGTCGCTTGCAGCTTGGATTGGGCGCGGGTTGGCAGGAGCGCGAGCACACACACTACGGCTTCGAGCTCCTGGACATTCCGCAGCGGCTGGCACGCTTTCAGGAGGGACTGGAGATGGTCACACACCTGCTCAGAAGCGATGAGCCCGTCACCTTCAGCGGAATGTATTATCGCCTGCAAGACGCCACCCTCTTGCCACGCCCGCAGCGGGCAGGGGGCCCGCCGATCGTCATAGGTGGTGGGCGCTCGGTCTTATCGTTCGCAGCGCGCTACGCCGCCGAGTGGAACTCTGCCTTCACGCCTGCCAGCAAGCTGCCCGCGCTCAACGCGCGCCTCGACGAACTATTGGCGCAACAGGGACGACGAGCGAGCGATGTGCGGCGCTCACTCATGACCACCGTCATCTTCGGGCGCAACGAGCAGGAGGTAGAGCGGAAAGTGCAGTCAAGCGGGAAGACCGTCGCGAACCTGCGTGCCGGTGGCATACTCGTAGGAACCGCTCCCGAGCTGGTGCAGCAGTTGCAGGAACTGTCCGCCGTGGGCATACAGCGCACGATGCTGCAATGGCTCGACCAGGACAATATAGAAGGTCTCGAAGCCCTGGCACAGAGCGTACTGCCGAACGTGTAGGCAACCGTTCGCGGCGTCGCCTGCTCGATCAATTCATTTTGTCTCGGGATGCGTGCTTACCGATGTCTTGATATAGTGTGTAAGAAAATCGGCGACGCGATAGATATGCACGCTATCACCGTAGAGCTTACTCATCATAATGGCCCCCTCAAGGGACGAGATGAGCAGGGATGCAAGCGCGTCGGAATTGATATCGGGCCGGAGCTCCTGGCGCGCAATTCCCTTTGCCACGATGCGGTGGATAGTTTCGCGCCAGCTATCCATCGCGCGTTGTGCGCGCTCGCGCAGAGCTGGCTGCGCATCATCGGACTCGATCGCCGTATTGAGAATCGGGCAACCACCAGCCAGGGGAGGGTCATCCACCATATCCTTAAACACCGTAATCACACCCAGCAAGCGATCAACCGCGTGCGTCTTGCCCGCCAGTGTCGCGCGCGTATGCTGCTTCACCAGCGAAACGGAGTAGTCGAACGCCTCAAGGGCCAGTTGTTCCTTGCTGGCGAAATGATTATAGATGCCGCCCTTCTCCAGCCCTGTTTCGTGCATAATATCAGAGAGTGACGAGCCGAAGTAGCCCTGGCGGCTAAAAAGCTGCGCCGTCCGTTCGAGAATCATCTCCCGCGTCTGTTCCCCTTTGCTCATTGTCGCCTCCTTTGTGAGCAGACCATTCAGTTTGTTTTTTTAGTATAACAAAGCATAGGCAGCGGCGTCAAGCAAAGGATTCGAGCAAGTAGCGGTAGATTTCAAGCAAGCGTTCCGTGTGTGTTTGCCAACCTGTAGTAGCATCGAGGGCTCTGCAATCCTTCTCGCGCAGATGGTACCTGGATGATTGCGCCTTCACCAGAGCCTGGACCAGCGACGAGCGACTGGCGGCATCGTAGAGAATGCTGGCAGAGGAAGGTAGGACGCCCTGGAAGCGCGGCAGGTCTGGCGCGACCACGACGCGCTCGCATGATAGCGCCAGCAGGGCCGTCGCCAGCACGCCTGCCTGGGGATAGGCAAAGTGCGGTAGAACCACCACGTGCGCCGCTCCCAGATAGAGAGAAAGATCCTGGGCGTAGCATTCTGGAAAGAGGTGAATAGCCGAGTTGAGCGCGGCCTGCTTCAATACCTGCCGGGCTGGCTGCCTATCTGCGGGCGAACCGACGAGGAGCAATTGCAGCTTCTTGTGAGAAGAGGACTCTGGCTTGCGCATCTGCTGCTGTTCCGCGTCGGCAAAGGCGGCGATCAGATGTGTTACCTCGCGCTCGGTATGCATCTGCGCGAAGCACAGGTAGACAAAGGCAGATCTCAGTGGCAGGCCGAGCTGCCTGTTTGCCTGCTCGCGAGCGATAAGCTGATAGTAGCCGCGATAGCCTGGATGGGTAAGGAAGCGCACGCGACGGCGCAGTTGCTTATCTGGATAGAGCTGGACGTTCTGACGCGCGTAGGAGAGCACAATATCGCTGCATAAGAGCAAGCGACGCTCGAAGGCACGCTGGGAGAGGAAGCGCAGGTTGTGCGTATCCTGCCACCAGCCGCCGACATCGCTGGTAACGATGCGCACGCCCAGGCATTGTGCAAGCCAGATACGCAGCCAGAAGTGCTGGCGCTGCCAGTACTTCAGATCGAAGGCACCTGCCTGATAAAGATGGATAATACCGACCGCCTGTGCCTGATACGTGCGATGTCGCCAGAGCCAGAGCAGGGGAATAGCGGCAGTTGTGCAATGCTGTTCCTGTCGCAGAAGTCCCTTGAGCAGCGGGAACGCACGCTCTTCTCCTGGGTGGACGAAAAGCACGGCGGGCGTCGTCAACAGGGTGGGTGCGTGTTCAATGAATTGTACTTGATGGCGTAGATAGCCCCAGATGTGAGCCTGAGCCATAGCCGCCTGCAAGCGTTCATTCGTCGAGCGAGCAGCCAGGTAGAGCAGAGGGCGATGAAGCAGAGCGATGTGCAGGAGCTCGAACAGTTCGCAAAGCAACATAGCGAGCAGATGCAGCGTCACCAGGAGTCCGTTTGCGCCATCGAGCCCATTTGTCACATACGCCAGCATGGCCTCGGAGCGACCTTCCCAGTAAGCGCGGCCCTGGAAGAAGGCGCGCTGCAGGCGGGCTGCTGGAACGCGATGCACGACCGCCGCGCCCGGCTCGTACCACAGAGAATAGCCAGCAGCGCGCAGGCGCAGGCACAGCTCGGCACCCTCCACGCGGGCCGGAGCATGCAGGCGTTTGCTCAAAAAGGGCGAGAAAGGACCAACTTTGCGCAGTGCCTCTATTTTCGCCGAAAAGTTGCTGGTGCTGAAGCTCAGTTCTTCGGGCAGAGGCATGCGTGAGAGAGAGGGCGCGAAGTAGCCAAGCATCGCCAGTAGATCGTCAGTCAGCCAGTATGGGCGCGCAGCTTCCCAGCGCAACTCCACGCGGCCCCCGATAGCATCAGCGCCAGTTGCCTCGTACGCGTGCAGCAGATTGGTGAGGAAAGAGGGAATTGCCAGCGTATCATCGTCAAGGAAAATGGCGATCTCTCCCCTGGCCGCCTGCAGACCCTTGTTGCGCGCATAGGCCAGCCCATTGCGCGGCTCCTTCAGACAGCTCACTTGCCAGGTATGTTCCGCCGCCCGCTCCTGTGTCGTACTCGCATTGACATAGGTGCGTATCTTCTGTAGTGAATCGTCGCTTGAACCGTTATCGACAACGATCACCTCAAAGTACGTATAGGGGAGCGTCTGGCGGCGCAGGCTTGCCAGGGTCGAGAGCACCATATTGCAGCGATTGTAGGTGCAAATAATAATACTGAAAAGCAAGGGTGCCGCGCTATGCTCTTGCGCCTCTCGGGTGCCAGGAGCGTTGGCCCCAGCGGGCTGATGCTCACCGATCGTCATAGCGCGGCCCTTGCGTTATAGAGAGAAGCATACATCCTCCACCCTTCCTCATACAGAAATTGTATAGTAGTGGTAGACAAGAACTTGTCATGCGCATAGTATAGTAGCCTGCCATGTATTTTCCGGTAGCGAACCAGTTGCGATCGTGTAATGGATTCGCGCACCATGTTAAGGATTGAAATTACTGAATTTATATAAAATCTCTACTTGCCTTTGTCATTTTTAACCGCATCTCAACTAAAAGTTATCGGTAATATACACATATAATTTGTATGATGCCATCACATATATATTGGCAGCTTTTGGTGAGGAAGTCCGTCTCATGAAGGTATATATGCTCTAAGTACAGGTCTGTGAAAGAGGTCTCACGTATCGTTCGTTTTTTTAGAAGAGGTGGCAACGTGGAATGGGTCAATGAGCGCCGCCTGGAGCAAGAAGAGAGCGTCCAGGTAGCGATAGTGTATATACAGGCCGCTCAGCAGGCGGCAATTGCCTTGCGGTGCGCGGCACAACGCGTCAAACGCAATATAAGAAGCGGCGATACGGTGCTCCTCTTCGAGACAAGCTGTGCCGTGATATTGCCAGGTACGACGACGTGCGGAGCGCAGGCGGTGGCGAGGCGTATCTACGCTTTGTTGGCGGACATTGAGTTCGAGTTGCAGATTCTGTACGCTGAGACCGCGCTTACCCTGTTGGGACGCCTGGGCGCTGGGCAGACGGTTGCGCCTATGGAGAGGGAGGAGAGGCCGATGCAGCCTGTAATGATGAAGCGCGTAACAGCCAGCGACGAACTGCCCTATCTTGCCTATCTCTCAAGCTATCCCTCGCAGCGGCTCCTGCATCTTTTTCCCTATGACCTTGCGCGTCTGTACCATTGCGTGCCGGTGGGAGCCGAGCGCGGAGTTCTGACGCTGGCGACCTGTCAGCGCTTTGATGCCGGGCTGATCGCGCAGTTCCGCGACATAACACAACTCAATATCTTTCAAGTACGCTGTGAGGCCAACATGATAGACGATATCTTAAAATATTGGAGGCAGATCCTGCTGCAAGATGAGGAAGAAAGCGACAGTCGACAGGCGTAAAGAGCGCGCTATGGGAGCTTTACTCCACGGCGTACTGTCGCTTCTCAAAATTATGTAGATGCATTTTCGTCATTATGCCACCGATGGCACAAAACTCTGGAAGACTGAGCGTGGCTGCACTTCATCTTCCAAAGAAGATGTGCGCAGAACGCGGCGCAGGTTTGTCAGCGCGGCCTGGATGCGCTTCTTCAAGGTGTTCTCAGAAGTTTGCAGCATCAGGGCCATTTCTGGCAACGTCATACCATTATAATAGTGGAGCACGATCACAACACGTTGTTTCATTGGCAGGTTCTTAATAGCGTGCGCCAGATCCCAGTTGCGCTCCATGTGACCTTTAAAGTCGTCGGCTGCCTGGGCGATCAGATCGGTCTCCTGCTCAGAGAGTGCCTGGCGCATAAACGCGGTCGAGCGTGCCAGACGGCGCTTGAAGCTAATGCATTGATTGACAACGATACGCATCAGCCAGGGACGAAGCGCGCCCGCTTCGCGCAGATCGGCGAGGTGGTGCCACGCCTGAATGAGCGCGTCCTGCACCACATCCTCGGCAATGTCGCGGTCGCCCACGATCATCGTTGCCGTGCGCAGCATAAGAGTGCCATATTGCTCGACGATATCGCTGAACGCCTGCTCGTCGCCCTGGAGTGCGCGGCCAACGATTTGACGTTGTTCGATCTGCTCGGGCTTCTCCTGTTCCTCCTGTTCCTCCTCTTTCACCTCCGGCATCGCGAGCTGTTCTGCAATGGCTGACTTCTCAAATGTATATGTATTCTCCACGGTTGTAGGCTCCATCTCCCGTGTAACTATCGCGACCATAGCGTACCTCCTCCTGCATATTCTTTGTACAAACTATATACAAAACTATAACACATGCTAGACAGAAAACAAGATGAGTAGACTCATGAATTTTTGCAGGGGTGGGATTGGTTGTGGCGAGAGGAAAACTTCATAGGAAAACAAAAGTCAGTTGCCTTCATATCAAAAAAAGCAAAAATAATAGCCGATTTAGACTCAGTGCATATGGTCTAAATCGGCTTCTTACGCTCTTGTACGTGGCTGGGGTGCAGGGATTCGAACCCCAATTAACTGATCCAGAGTCAGCCGTCCTACCGTTGAACGACACCCCATTAGATGTGAACTGCAAGCTGTTTGCCGTTCGTGGGACTTATAATACCGTAAGTTGGGCGCGTTGTCAAGCGCTCTAAGTGCGGATTTCTGACGTTTTTGGGCTTCGGCTGATATCACAAAAATGTTAGGGCAATCAATTGCCATTTTGAGTTCTTAAGGCATACAATAAATGTAGCGTGATAATGAAAGCTCTCCAGGATGCTTGTGTTCCTGGTTGTATTTTGAAAGGATACGTCAATGCGAAGTAAAATCAGTGTTATCGGTGCTGGCTATGTAGGTAGCACCCTCGCTCAGCGCCTGGCGGAGCGCGACTACGCCGATGTGGTGATGTTTGATATTGTCCCAAATATGCCGCAGGGAAAGGCGCTCGACATTCTGCAGTCCGGTCCCGTGCTTGGCTTCGACTCTCTGGTGACGGGGACAAATGATTATAACGATACCACCAACTCGGATATCGTCGTGATTACCTCTGGCTTTCCGCGCAAGCCCGGCATGACCCGCGATGACCTGGTGAAAAAGAATCAGGAAGTTATTTCTCAAGTGACGGAGCAGGTAGTCAAGTACTCGCCCAACAGCATCATAATTATGGTCACGAATCCGCTGGACGCAATGGCCCAGCTGGCGCTGAAGGTCAGCGGCTTCCCACGCGAGCGCATCATTGGTATGGCAGGCGTGCTGGATACGGCGCGCTTCCGCACCTTTATCGCCCAAGAGGTCGGTGCCTCTGTTCGTGATGTGCAGGCGTATGTGCTTGGCGGACACGGCGATACGATGGTTCCGCTTGCTCGTATGTGTACGGTCGCGGGTGTGCCGATCAGCCAGCTCATTTCCGCCGAGCGCATCGAGCAGATTGTGCAGCGCGCGCGCGATGGTGGCGCTGAGATCGTCAAGTTGCTTGGCACCGGTAGCGCTTATTTCGCGCCGTCCGCCTCTGTACTACAGATGGTCGACTCTATTCTGCTGGACAAGAAGATGATCGTGCCTTGTGCGGTCTATCTGCAAGGCGAATATGGCATCGATAATCTGTTCGTCGGCGTGCCCGCCCAGCTTGGCGCGAAGGGCGTCGAGAAGGTCGTCGAGGTCGAATTGTCTAGCGACGAGCAAGCGCTGCTGCAAAAGTCGGCCAACGCGGTCAAAGAGCTGATTAATGTGATGGGGATCTAAACGTCCCGTCCATAGATGAGATGAAGCGCGCCTGGATATCTCCGGGCGCGCTTTCTTTTGGCTACGATCCATAACTCTTCAGAGTTCAAGAACGGCTCACTCGTCCTGATCGTCATCGGGGGCTTCTTCTTCTCTTTTTGCTCCCTTGCCATTTCCTGCGATCACTATAATATATTCGCCCTTGAGTTTTGCGTCACCGAGGGTAGCCAGTAGTTGGGTGAGCGAGCCGCGTTCGACTTTCTCGAACATTTTGGTCAGGTCGTTGGCGAGGGCTGCCTGACGGTCGCCGAAGACCACGAGGGCGTCCTGCAAGAAATCCGCTACACGGTAAGGGCTCTCGTAGTAGGCGAGGGTGTGGGGCGCGTCTTTATCGACCTGCATAAACTTGCGCCGACCAGCCGACTTGCGGGGAGGGAAGCCGCGAAAAGTGAAACTATGCACTGCGAGGCCCGAGAGCACGAGCGCCATCACAAAGGCCGTGGGACCAGGGATCATCGTCACCGGTAGCTCGGCCTGGACAGCCCTGCGCACAAGGGTAAAGCCGGGATCGGAGATACCGGGCGTCCCGGCATCCGTGACCACAGCCACGGATTTGCCTTGCTTGAGGAGCTCCTCGATGCGCTCGCCTGCGCGCTGTTCGTTATGTTCATGGAAGGCCATCTGCGGCTTCTGAATATCGAAATGTTTCAGCAACAGACCTGTTTTGCGCGTGTCCTCGCTGGCAACGATATCGACCGCGCGCAGCGTCTCCAGGGCGCGGAGGGTAATATCGCCGAGGTTGCCGATCGGCGTTGCGACTAGATAGAGCATACAATCCTCCTCTACTTCTTCTGACGTATCTCGGGCAGGCGCGTAAGCACATCTTGACGTTTGACCTTCAGAGTATGGGTGCGCGGAAAATCCTGGTCCGGCCAGAGCGTGAAGCCCTTGATCTGCTGATGGGTTGCCAGGCGTTTGTTCGTCTGCTGTATAACGCTTTTTGCCTGCTCGGGATCGTCCATCAGAAGTACCGCATGCACGACAGGGCCAGCGCCTTCTTCCGTTAACCCGATCACCACCGCCTCTTTTACAGCGGGAAACTCCTGAAGGATATTTTCTATATCTTCCGGATATACATTCAAGCCATTGGAGAGTACGATAAGATTTTTCTTGCGGCCTTTGAGGTAAAGATGCTGGCGAGCATCCATCGTACCGAGATCGCCAGTGTAGTACCAGCCCTCTTTAAAGGAGAGCGCCGTCGCCTCCGGATTTTTCCAGTAGCCCTGGGCAACATTGGGTCCGTGGACGAGAATCTCGTTATCGGCAGCGATGCGCACCTCTATGCCGGGTAGAGGGCAACCGACCGACTCAAGATCGTGGTCATGCATTGGATTGGCCGAAATAACGGGTGAGCACTCGGTCGCGCCGTAGCCCTGGATCACGCGAAAGCCCATCTCCTCCCACTGGCGACCGAGCTGTAACGGTAGATACGCGCCGCCGCTCACAAAGAAGCGAAAACGACCGCCGAAGCGCTTATGCACAGAGCCGAACAGATAGCGCCGCGCGCCAAATGGCACGCGGGCAGCAAAACGATGGAGCAACGCCCATTGCCGTTCGCGCTTCTGACGGCGAACCTCGCGCTCGATGGCATTCATAAATAATTGTAGCGCCTGGGGAACCAGCACCATGCAGGTAATCTGCTGTGATATAAAGAGCTTTAATATAGTATCGGGAGCGAGCGTACGAGCATACACAATGCTCGCGCCGGCGGCGAGCAGAGCCATCTCGATCGTCATCTCAAACATGTGTGACAGGGGAAGAATAGAGAGCGCCCGATCGGTTGCGCGCACATCGATCACCGCCAGGGATGCCGTCACATTCGAAGTGATATTGTCGTGACTGAGCATCACGCCTTTGGGCTGACCCGTAGTACCCGAGGTAAAGACCAGTTCCGCCAGATCATCTTTTTGAATATCAGGCAGCTTCTGCGCATTCAGCGAGCCGCTCGGCAACGCGTCGAGATCTATAAGAGGAAGAGCCGATTCGCGCAGGCTCTGGTACTGCTTGCGCGTCGTAACAAGAAACTTTGCCTCCGTCGTCTCGGCGATGCGCAGGAGAAAATCTTCTTTACTATTCACATCAAGTGGAACGACAACGAGTCCAATGAGCAGGGCACCCAGGTATGCAACCAGCCAATCGATGCGACTGGGCGACCAGATAATGACGCGCTCGCCCTTAGCGAACTGCTGTTCTTGTAAATAGCCAGCAAACGAGAAGACGCGCTCCTGTAAATCCTGATAAGTGAGAATAGAGACCTGGTTCCCCTCGATCGGCTCAATGAGCGCGGGGCGAGCACCAAAGCGCTCAACGGATTTCCTGAACAGAAGAGGAATCGTTTGCATAGTGCGGCCTTTCTGACAATACTGTCATAGTATTGTCCAATGACTTTTCTGTATTTGCGGATTAAAGTTTGCTGATAAAGCGAAAAAACCAGCAGTGCGCGTGAGCATTATAATCGAGTCAAGCTTTTTTGGCTAGTAGCTAACGGATCAGTGCTTTCTTCCTGTGGATGAGCTAGAAGGAAATGCACCAAAGCTTTACAAGATACGCATTCTTTCTTGCATTCCTGTGAATTTTTGTATAAAAGAGCTATATGTGAACGTTTACTCTGCTATTTTTGCTCTGTTATGGTATAATAAATCGCGTTGGTATCAGTGGAAGGTTGATAAATCGAAGTATGTAAATGTAAAACACAATATTTTTGGATTCAAAAAATATTGTGTGTATTCAGGGCGAATTGAAATGCGAGATTATATACTAGGACTACGAATCATATAGAATGGTATTGACTAGACTTGTAGGCTATGCTAAAATACAAAATATGGAGAATTATCTAGCTAGATGTGTCCCTGTAATACTTGTTCACTCTACAACGAGAGTCTTCTTACAGGAGAGATACAAAAGGTAATCAAAAGCTAGAGAATTTTCTTTGTGCGTGCGCGTTGTATATGCCCGAAGTGCAGGCGTACAATTCATTGAAAGGAAATGCGTTCCATGCCATCCCTAGAAACTGCAAATGTGGGAAAGGCGGTCGCAGCGAGAGTCGGTACGAATATTCGCGAGGTTCGTACAAAATTAGGAATGACTCAAGCCCAATTAGCTGCGCCGGAATTCTCAATCTCTTACATCTCCGCCATCGAGCGGGGGAAGATTCGCCCCTCTTTAAAAGCCCTCTCGATTTTAGCAAGACGCCTGGATGTACCCTTGACATTCCTCCTGGAGGGTTCACCTGCTGGCGCTGCTGAGGCGCGCGCTGTAGGATATTCTCCTGCCGACTCCGGTCCTGACCAGAGGATCGATGTTGATCTGCTACAGGCAGAGGTGCTTGTCAAGCAAGGAGAGCATGAACAGGCCGAACAGTTACTCGCCCCGATTCAACCAGAGCGTGTAACGACCGATCAGGTTTATCGTCTCTATTTGCTACGCGGTGAAGTCCACCTGGCGGCGGGCGAATATCAAGAAGCTGTAGTTGAGTTGCGCAACGCCGTCTCCCAGGGTGAAGCGCTCAATGATAGTGAATTTATAGAGCGCGCGCGTAATCTTTTGGGAAGAGCCTACTTCGCTCTCTATAACTATACTCTTGCGATGGAGAATCATCTTCGCTGCAACTCCGCCATCGATAACGGCCAGATCGCCGATCCAGTCTTTTCACTCGATGTATACAGCAGCCTGGCAAACGATTACTTCAGATTAGGTGATCTCGATAAGTCCGTTGTGTTCTATCACAAGGCGTTGGAAACGCTCGACGGGATGAATCGTGATAGCAAGAGCTTTGCGTATAAGTACATGGAGATCAGCCAGCATTATAAGGCGCTTGGGAAGCTGACGACGGCGCGCGAGTATGCGATGCGCAGTCTCGCGGTCTACGAGATGCGCGATGAGCAGTGCCTGGTTGGAATGACGCACCAACGCCTGGGCAAGGCTCTTGAGAAGCAGAACGATCTCGATGGAGCCGAGCGGGAATACAAAGAAGCAATCGTTATTGAAGGCGAGCTGAACGACGAGGTCTCCTCTTCCATTTGCCATACCTCCCTGGCTGAGCTGCTGCTGAAACGCGGGCAGACGGAGGAGGCGGAGCAAGAGGCTGTCGTGGCCCTCAACTTTGCACGCGCCAGCGATGACGCGCAGACGCAAGGGCAGGCATTGATTGCCCTTGCGCAGATTCGTCATCAAGGTGGCGACTTTGCTTCGGCTGATCAGCTCTTCTCCGACGCCCTCGA
Organism: Chloroflexota bacterium; assembly: GCA_030854195.1. Lineage (GTDB taxonomy): Bacteria > Chloroflexota > Ktedonobacteria > Ktedonobacterales > Ktedonobacteraceae > JACDAE01. The sequence goes on along the minus strand of JALYTQ010000056.1, from coordinate 7,698 downwards.
AATGCTGGACGCATCGAATGCACATGAAATTGCCGCCGGTGCATACTTCCGCTATGCCAATCTTCTGGAAGAGCGTGGAGATGTACAGCACAGCCTGAGCGCTATTAAGAAAGCTTACGAGCACCAGCGCCTGGGCAAGCGCGGCGATCTCGAATAAGAGGAGCATCTGATCTGCTTTTCTTATAGCATTGACAGGCATAGGAGGGGATAGTCGTAAGATGTATCCTCGCCGGGCGCAATGCATTTACATTTCTATCTTGCGAAACGTCAAAGAGGTAGAGATGGAGATGCATTGCGCCTATTGCATATTCCTTGTACAATGCTAATAACGAAAAATGCCCACGAAGCGTGTCCTTCTTCGTCCTCATGTATAACTATACGTAGTTGTGAGGATGTCAAACAGCGCTGGGGCAAGCTGGAGGGCTTTTCTGCATGCCGTTTACTGCACACGACTTGAGGTACCATGCCGAACAAAGCTATCCTTTATTGTATGCTTATCTTCACCGCCATGCCCAGCGCTTCCTGGGTCCTCTGAAATATGATGCATTTGAAGTTGATACCGTTATTGGTCATGTTGTAGAGCAACTTGTACGCCTCGGACTCGTCGGCGGCGGCGATAATGTGCCGCCCACCGCGCTCGATCATTTATCTGCTGCCCAATTCTACGCGTTTCTCAGCCACAGCGTGCGCAACAAGGCGATCGATCGTTTGCGCAAGCGCCGCTTGCAGGTAAGTACTGCGGCAGAAGTAGAGGCGCAGAATGGTGATGAAATTGATGATGATCCCATCAACGAGGCGGTTGTGCCGCTGTGGGGGCCAGCTCCCTTCGCGACACCGGAGGAGGTTGCTCTGCGTATCGCCACGCAGCAAGGGCTGCTCGCTATGTTGAAGCACTGCATTATGGAATTGAGCTCGGCTCCGCACCAGCTCTCAGCGGTTATGCAGGAAATAGAGAATATCGGTGCCGATGCTCTGCTAGGGAAGATGATGCAGGATCTCAAAGATGGACTTGCCTCCTCGTATTCTGCCGCCGCGCTTCAACATATAAGCCAGCATAAAGATCACGCGCATAAGAAATTGCGTCATTGTCTCCAACAGCAAAGTACAAATTTGGCGGTCAGGGTTGCTTTGCGTCTGACAGAGTATATAACTGTTACGGCAAAGGATTATACGGTAGAAATACAGGCCCTGGTTCAGGCAGATCTTTCTGAAGACGATGTGCGCACAGGGTTGAAGACGCTGGTACGCGAAGGCTTACTCGACTGGAATGGTGAAGCGGTTATTCATTGTACCGCGGATCAGGTGAAGCACCTGTCCCGTTATTATCGAGACGAGTAGACCAGGTACCAGAGGAGGCGATTTTTATGGACGATATAAAGCAACCCGGCGGCTTTTCGGATCGGCGCAATAACTACGCGCAACTGGCCTCCTGGATACAGCAAGTGATGCGGCAAGACGAAACCCAGGCGACACAGACGACACAGACAACACAGACAACACAGACAGGGGAAGATGGGAAAGAACTAGAGCTCCTGTTGAATAGCGACTACCATCTGCGTTTTTATCAGCAGTTGCCAGACTTTATCATGGCGCTTCTGGCTGACGAGGAGCAGGCGACGCTCAAGTACGCGCCTCTGCTATACCATCTCGCCGGATGTAGGGAGTGTCATGCCAGCTACCTGGACCTCTACGATGCGTTGCAGGCAGCGGTCTCCCCACTTGGACCGCGTCCCCAGCTTGGGCAGGGCACGCGCACATTGAACGCGACGCCTCAGCGTATGCTTGAGCACCTGTGCCAATCCTTAATCAGCCAGGCTGAAGCGCTGTATCGCCAGGAACGGCGCGAACATGTTCCTAACGAGGTCGCGGCCCGCGCGCTGCTAAAGCTGGCGCTCAGTATCAGCGCGCGCATCAGTCAGAGCATGTTGCGGCACAGGGCGCTCCGTGATCTTGTGCGTGTCGCGAATCTTTTCGAGGGGAGCGTGACGGAGCAGAATCCAGACGTTCACAGCTATACTCCCAAATTGACCGGCAGTACGCGCAATGGAAAGAAAGTGCTCAGGCGCGTCGATACTCCGCAGCGTGCTTCTGGAGCGCCTCTAGAGGAGCCAGCGATTATCCTGCAAGCGCGCTCTTTGGGGGGCGCAATCACGCAACGCGAACAAACACTATTCCTGCATCTACAGGATCTCGCCGAAGAATTGCGCGGACGATATGTCACAATAACTGTACCCCTGGGCGCGCTACTTGAGCCAGTACGCTGGCGCGGCGGAAATCCACGCGCCATCCGCAGTACCGTACCTGTAGATGCACAGGGGACGTTGCTAACCCCTTTGGGGGAGACGGAGCTACAGTTAAGCGATAGCGAGGAGCATAACCTGCTAGAAGCAATGTTTATGTTGCTTGAAGTCCGTGCTGCTGACTAAAGCGGCTGAAAGTCGACGGCACCACTTTTTCCGCCATCTTTGTGCGCTACATACGCCTGTTCGAGCGTAATAGTAGTATCTACCCCTTTACACATGTCATAAATAGTCAAGGCCGCGACCGTGACCGCCGTTAGTGCCTCTACATCTACGCCGGTTTTATAGTGAGTGCGGGTGCGACCCTCGATAGAGATCAGCCCTTCAGCGCTATTCAACGTAAAGCTTAGATCGATGTGCGTCATTGGTAAAGGATGGCAAAGAGGGATGAGTTGCGGCGTCTGTTTAGCCGCCAGAATACCCGCGATCTTTGCAACCTCCAGGACGCTGCCTTTGCTCACCTGGTTGGTTTCGATCAAGCGCGCCGTGGCAGGGAGCATGCGAACACGTCCCCTGGCGACGGCTGTACGGGCGGTCTCCGCTCGTTCCGATACATCGACCATATGAATATTGCCGTATTCATCCAGGTGAGTAAGCTGATCGGGTGTCTGATCCTTCTGTGTTGCCATACAATTATTTTCCTAGACGTTGGCGGCCCTGGAAAGCGCGCCGAAAATAGGTAAAAGCCTCGTGTTCTTTGCCCTGTTCTTCCAACAGACGGGCATAGAGCACAGACTCATTGGACAGTTCCTCGTGACTGCCCAGGCGCTCAAGCATATCCAGGCCAGCCGAGAAGTGTGCGTCGCCCCGTTCATACTGTGTCGCGGCGTATTCAATGCGTCCCAGCATAACGAGCGCTTCAGCGCTGATAAGAGTATCGCCGTGCGGCTGAGCCATCTCCTGCGCCTGGTGGGCGTATGTGGTAGCATCTACGAGACTCTCATGCTTAAAGTACCACTCTGCCAGCCGCGTATAGATGCTAGCCAGCGCCAATGGGTCGTGTAAGACATTGTGCTGCTGCGCCGCGTTTTCGAGAAACTGGCGTGCGTGCAACTGATCGCCCTTCATTATAGCACGGCCAAGATAGTAATACAGCTCGCTATGCAGATGTTTGTTGCTCTCCAACGTTGACATATGCAAACCTTTGTATGCATAAAGCGTAGAGAGATCGTACTCTTTCGTACTGGCATAGTATGCGCCCATGTTGCGATAGACCAGCTGAATAGCCTCAGGCGTCGCAATCTCCTGCGCGATGGTCAGCCCCTTCTGGAACATCTCTATCGCTTGCTCAATGCTTTCAAGCTGAGTATAATGCTGACCCAGGTGCATATATATCTGCACCGTGAAGAAAGGATCGTGTGGCTCGCTTGTCTCCAAGAGATTGAGGCAGCGTTGGTGATAGAGCAGGGCCTGTGAGTAGTTGCGCATGGCGGCGTGGGCGAGCGCGGAGATATTCAGGATGCGCAACATCAAGTTGTTAGCACTCAGCTCTTTCGCGATCTGCGTGGCTTCGGAGAGCGTATATTCACATTCCTGGAAGCGTTCAGTCGCAAAATAGGCCCATCCCAGGAGATAGCGATGTTGGAGGTGTTGCTGGCGCTTCATGCGCCTGGTAGATAGCTTGCTTAGTTGTGTGGCTGCTTGCTCAGCGTCTCCCTGTTGAATAAGCAGTTGAGTCTCTAAAAGCACCAATTCTACCTGATCATCATCACGCTCGGTTATACTTAGTTGAGAACTAGAGCGAGAATCTTGTTGCGAACGCGCTGGTAATAATTGAGTGGAGGAGAGACCCAGGCGCGTAGCTAAAATCTCTAGAGCACGGAGCGAGGGATGAATCTGTCCGCGTTCTATAGCAGAAATATAACTTACCGAAAAATCTGGGGCTGCAAGTTGACTTTGTGTATAGTGCTGTGCGACGCGTGCAGCTCGAAGTTTTTCCCCTACGGATTTGCCAATCTTGCTTGGTAATTGTTCAGGGGACATTGTGAACCTCCTAATATGTAATCTCGTTGAGAAGCTAAGTCAATAAATACACAAACTTGAATGGTTAATTGCATTGTAAAATACAACTATGTTTTGTGTCAATACGTAAGTGCAGTAAATATGAGAATGTTACTTATAAAGTTTTGTTGGCAAGGAAAATAAATATCTTGTGCTACCAATCTTGCTGATTTTACAGTCGCACGGCGGCGACCGAAATAAGCGCATGCTATAATGCAGCATCATGATAAGTAGTGGTAGATAGTAAATATGGTGTATTGAAACAATCGTAGCGGTTACGCTGACAATAGCGGCCTTTGTTGTCTATAGTGTATGTGCATCTGTACATTCTGTGAAGGTCAGGCCGACGAGGGAGTACGAGAGTTATGCTATGAATGTTGATGACATAGCTCTACTGAATGCGTTATTATGTAAGGGCATAATCAATTATTGGCAAACGATGGGAGTACATCTATGTTTCGTTTTCTTACCGCCGGTGAGTCGCATGGACCGTGCCTGACCATGATAGTGGAGGGCCTGCCCGCCGGATTACCGCTTGAAAAATCTATCATCGATGCTGACCTGCGGCGGCGTCAGGGCGGCTATGGTCGTGGCGGGCGCATGAAGATAGAGAAGGATGCCGCGCGCCTGCTTTCGGGTGTGCGTCATGGCAAGACGCTCGGTTCGCCAGTGACGCTGCAGATCGAGAATCTCGACTGGGTAAATTGGGAAGAGCGTATGAATGCCGAGCCCGTTGAGGCAGAGATCGATCCGGTCACGCGCATTCGGCCTGGACACGCCGATTTTACTGGTGCCATGAAGTATGGTCAGAGCGATGTGCGCAATGTGATCGAGCGTTCCAGCTCGCGTGAGACTGCCGCGCGCGTCGCCGTGGGCGGGGTATGTCGTCAGTTTCTCGCGCAATTTGGTGTGACTATTTATAGCCATGTGCTGTCAATCGTAGATATTGGCTACGAAAGCGCGCGACCGATGACGCGTGACGCCTATCCGTCTGAGATGTGGGAGGCAGTAGAAGCTTCACCCATGCGCTGCGCCGATGCCGCCTTGACGGAGAAGATGATTGCGCGCATTCTAGAGGCAAAACGCGATGGTGACACCTGCGGCGGCGTCTTCGAAACCGTGGCTCTGGACGTTCCCATCGGTCTTGGTAGCTACAGTCAGTGGGATCGCCGCCTGAGCGCTCGGCTAGGTATGGCGATGATGAGCATTCCCTCGGTCAAGGCTATGGAGATCGGAGCTGGCTTTGCCGCGTCCAGCGCCACGGGATCGCATGTGCACGATGTCTTGCGTCATGGCGCGGATGGACAATGGTACCATCTCTCCAATAACGCCGGTGGCATCGAGGGCGGCATTACCAATGGCGAACCGCTTGTCATGCGTGTTGGCGTCAAGCCTATTCCAACCCTGGCGCATCCTCTGCCCTCCGTGGATCTGGCGACGGGCGAGAATATCGATCAGAGCCGTTACGAACGGAGCGACGTGTGTGTGGTACCAGCGGCTGGCGTCGTGGGCGAGGCTATGATGGCGATTACGCTAACCGAGGCTATCATCGAGAAGTTCGGTGGCGATAGTATCGAGGAGATGCTGAAAAATTATCGCGGCTAAAACGTTCTTACTATTAATAACATATACGCCACTATAGGAGAACATGGCCCCTGTGAGCTATTTCATTTGCCAGCGCTGAGTATTAATGGTACACTGGCGCGGAGGTGCATAGCAGAGTGTATTAAAAGCAGAGGATGCTTCTAAACATATGAATATCAGTGCAAGTATACGTAAATTGACATTAATCTTTGTCATGCTCTTTGTTGCGCTCAGCGCTGGATTGGTTTACTGGCAGGTTATTGTGGCGCAGCAGGTAACAAGCAATATTCACAATGCTCGACCCGGCCTTCCGGATAGCGCGCCAGTGCGTGGGCGCATTTTCGATCGCAACGGCGTCCTGTTGGCCGAGTCGGTTCCTGCAAGCGTTCCTGGCGGCTATATTCGTCACTACACCGAGCCGTCGCTGGCGGGCTTGATCGGCTACTACGTTCCCAACTATCCGGCCACGGGTATTGAGGCGCAGTACAACGACTACCTTAGCGGCCAGGTAGGTCAGACCGCGCTAAATAATCAGGTAAACAAGTTATTGCATCGGCCCCCGATTGGCAATGACATCTACCTGACGATCGACGTGCGCATTCAGCGTATCGTCAACAGGGACTTCGATACGCCCATTAACATCGATAATGAGAATACCTTCGCCTCGAATCGCGGATCGGTCATTGTCACCGATCCACATAGCGGACAGGTATTGGCGATGCTCAGCCGCCCCTCGTATGATCCAAATCGGATGGTTACTACGCTTTCCAACAGCGATCTGTCTTACTTCGATCAACTGGCCTACCATGATCCAGATCAGCCCCTGTTGGAGCGACCTATCCAGTCGCGCTATGTGCCTGGTTCGACTTACAAGACCATGACGCTGCTCGCGGGTCTGGACTCGCAGAAGACCACGCTGGACCAGCCGTTCAACCAGCAGCAAGCGATCGGTCCGATTCAATATAATGGACAGAATATCGGCCCTATCGGCAATAATATTCAGGGTTATACTATCCGTTTCCCGGTTTCGACAAGCTACGGCTTCGCCCATTCGGATAATATCATTTTTGCGCAGGTTGGAGTGAACACAGGTTTCAATATCTGGATGGACTACAACAAGCGGCTTTACGTTGGGCAGCAGATCCCCTTTGACCTGCCAGTTGCTACCAGCAAGGTGCTGCCTGACGGACAGGATACGCTGGCTAATAACCAGTTGGCGGCCAACGCGTTTGGGCAGGGGACTGACTTTGTGACGCCGATGCAGATGTCGCTGATCGACAATGTGGTCGCCAACAATGGACAGTTGATGCGCCCGATGCTGGTGATGCAGGCGACCGACCGGAACAAGAATCCGGTGCAGACCTTCTCCTCGCAGCAGCTGGGTTCGCAGCCACAGGTGAGCAGCCAGACGGCCACGCAGGTCCGTCAAGCCATGTACGGTGTCGTGCGCTGTGGTTCTGGTCTTGTGCAGGGGGTGCAACTGGTCAACTCTCCCTGGGGCATTATCGCCAAGACGGGAACGGCCCAGGTTGGTGGGAACCAGCCAGCCCACTCCTGGCTTATTACCCAGGCTCCTTACTCCATCGACAATCCCACGCAACTGCCAAAGCTTACCATCGTAGCGATGAAAGAGAATGGCGGAGAGGGTGGTTCTACGATTGGCCCGATGGTCACGGCAATGTACAACGACATCTTCACGAGCGTAATGAAGGCCCAGATGCCTACTGCTCCGAACGCGAACTACTGTTGCAGCGCCAAATTGTTGCAGCTCGGCTGTCCCGCCTAGAGATGAACCTCGTCAGTAGGGATGGGC
>JALYTQ010000295.1 GCA_030854195.1 Chloroflexota bacterium | reverse complement strand
GCTCCAGTGGCCGCAGGTAGATGCGCTCCCCCACGATAAACGGATTCTGCATATTCGATGTATCCTGCTGTGTCAAAATAAAATCTCCCTTCTCACTTGTTTTGAAGCAGTATAGCATAGCGCAAGAGGGGAGGCAATTTGACTACAAAATGTAATGGGCACCGCAAGCGTTCAGCCGTTTACCACAAAGTGAGCTTTTTTTCGCGCAGATCATAGAGAGGCAGCCCGTAAATAAACAGCAAGGCCATGCTAAAAGTAAACTGCGCTTTCAAAGGATCGTTCTTACGCATAGTAGCACCTTTCAGACAAATAAACGTGCAGAAACTGGCTTCAAATCTTTGCATGTAAATAGTTCTGGCACTTGAGGAATTAGCCAAAAGTTTAAAAGTAGCATAAACCCCTCTAATTTATACGTAGTAAGATTATACTTAGTTGTGTTCGAGCATCTATATATATGCTAGAGTAGGTACTTATTTCATAGAGCACGCCTCACACGTTCGTATATGAACAATACGAGTTTGTGCATGCTTATGATTATGCCAACTGGTGACGCTACGCGAAATAGTGTATCCTGTAAAGGATGAGTACGCGACAATGCATACAGGCATTGCAACTGATTACTGATGGAGCAATAACATTATGGCAATAAAAGCGGTGATTTTCGATATCGGAGGCGTGCTTCTGCAAAGTGCAGGACCGCATCAGCACAGAACATGGGAGGACCGCTTCGGAATACAGGATAGCGAGGTTTTCAAGTTCATAAACAGATCAGGCATGAACGCTGCGGCAACGCGTGGAAAAGTCTCTTCAGATGAACTCTGGCAGCAGGTGAGCGAGCATTTCGGCATCGATCGGGAACAGATACGCGAGGTTGAGAAAACGTATCAGTCCAACGAGAGGCTGAACACGGAACTGGCGGATTTTCTCAGGGATATGCGCCCGCGCTATAAGACCGCGTTGCTCAGCAATGCCTGGTCAGGCGCACGCGAGGCCGTCAATAAAAAATACGCGCTGGATACACTGGTGGACATTCAGCTCTTCTCATACGAAGATGGCACGATGAAGCCGGAGGCCAAAATCTATCTGCTGGCCCTGCACCGTCTCGGCGTCCAGGCCAACGAGACGATTTTCCTGGATAATAAAATTATTAACGTCGATGGCGCGAGCCTGGTTGGATTGCACAGTATTCATTACCAGGACAACGCTCAGGCCATCGCCGCGATTCACAAATACATCGAGAGATATGCCTGATTTCACCCCTTCTGGTTAAGAAATCCTAACCATGCCGGTACTTCCATGCTACTGGCATGGCAGAACGTACATGAATACACACCTGCTATGCTACATTGATAGCATATTTTTAATACCTGTTCAGGGCTTCTCCGCGCATACCATTACATTGATTTATTTTTATTTATCAGGAAAGTATATTTTTATGCAGCGTAAATACTGGTCTCGCTTGCTTATTTTTGTCGTGATACTGCTGATCGCGGCGGGCGCGACGACGGGACTGCTCAAATTTATAGCAGCGAATTCAAAAACGGACGCGCCCCGTACAGTAGGCATGATGCTCCCTAAAACGGACTCCTCCTCGGATCGTTCCGGCACCGGTGTAACAATGCAATTCCCCTCGCTGCCGAAGAAGTCCGTTCCAACTCAACCCTCGCCAACAACGAAGCCAATGGCACGTCCAACCGCGACAGCCGCGAACGCCTCCACAGGAAGTGCAAACTGGACGCTGATTTATAGCGATGACTTTACTGGCAGCCAGCTCAGCTCCACCTGGGGGACGTATAATGGACCGCATACCGGTGGACAGAGCTACTACTCGCCGCAAGAGGTGCAGGTGCAGAATGGCCTGCTCAACATCGCTATCGAGCGCAAAACGACAAACGGCCTGCCCTATACCAGCGGCGGACTCGCGGCCTTCGGACTGGCGCAAACCTATGGTAAGTACGAAGTACGCGCCATGCTGCCATTGGGAAAGGGCCTTGATCCCTACGCAATTCTCTGGCCCAAAACTGCCGCGCCCAACACGGCCCAGGTCGATATCTTCGAATCGCCCTCGCCTACGAAGAGCCAGGTTCTATTCACCAACCACGGCGTGGATGGCTCAAGCACTGGCCTGACGACCTCGGGAAACTTCGCCGCCGCCTTCCACGTCTTCACCTGCGAATGGACGCCAGGCCAACTGCGCTTCCTGGTCGATGGCGTTTTACAGGGAACGGTGACGCGTAGCGTTTTTACCCAGCCCATGTGGTTCGGCCTGGCGATCAGTTCGGGGGACGCCCTGACCGGTCTGCCCGATAGCGCGACGGTGCTACCCGCGTCCATGCAGGTCGATTGGGTCCATATTTATAAGTACAATGGGTAGTCACCCTGTATCAACCTTTACGCAATAGCAAGTGCATATGAGCACAGCTAAAGTTCCACATACTTACAGGGTTTCACGCCACCTCTTTTTCTTGCGCATCTAGATGTAGAATCATTGTGCCTTGCATACGGAACAAAAGATGGCGTCCATCCGGGAGGCGTGGTTGCTCTTGAGCACCTTTGCACACAATCAGGGTTTCACGCCAGCTGCCAGGATGCGCATCAGAAATGAGAATGCTCAACTCATCTTTCTCACTTTTGATGCGCAGGAGCGGGCAGTGGCGCAAAACCCTGGCAGAGTATCAGCACCCGTTTTCGAATGGTCTCCTCTTGGACTAATCAATTATGCTGAGTCGCTCACCAGAATGGCGATCTCTGATCAGGTAGGCGATTGCTACGACGAGCAATGCACTACAGCCTGGCAGATTGACGAGCAATGCCACCAGAGGCCCATAGGCGCGAATAAAAGAAACGTAAGTCAGAATAAGTAGTCCTATTTGGAGTACAAAGAGCGGAATGGCCAATCCAAAGCTGATTGGACGTGTTTCCCTGAAAAACACAAATATCAGCATGAGAAGTGCCATCAGAATGAAGGTACCTATCGTGAGATAGAGTAGGCCCAGTGCAGGACCCATCGGCAGGTAGTTAGACAGGACAAACAGCAAGGCGATTGTCCATAGCAAGAGGAGCGTGCTTGCTACGAAGCCAAATAGCCACTTGAAGTCGCGTATCATGAGTATCTCCCTTTTCTTACTTTGTGATCGTTGCAAAGAAATGCCCTTAGTGATCTCAAGTATAGAAGCAACGTAAGAAAATGAGATGGGGCAAATGACCTATTTCTGCCTCTCTTCAGGAAAAACGAAGCCACTGCTCTATCCATGCTTTGCAAGCTGCGATAATGGGCAGGCCTGCTCACTTACACTTTTGTGACAAGCCTGACCAGGGTTTCATGCCCACTCCTGCGCATCAGAAATGAGAATGCTCAACTCACCTTTCTCACTTTTGATGCGCAGGAGCGGGCAGTGGCGCAAGACCCTGACTTACTACTATTCCGATGGTAAGCATCCCCAGAATGGGTAGGGCAAGCGGAGAAGTATGCCTCTCTTAACAGGCTGAGCGGGGACAACAGCGTATTTCAACGACAGTCTTTGCAGCGACCGAAGAGCGCGAGGGAGTGGCCTTCGATATGAAAATCCGTCTGGTTGCTGATGGCGCGTAACTGATCTACGGGCAGGCAGACATCGACCTCCACGACGCGGTGGCACTGGGTGCAGGTCAGGTGGTGATGATGGCGCGTACCGCCGCAGACGCGGTAGTGATGCGTGCCATCCGCGAACTCGATGCGGTCCAGGAGCTCTATATTCGCCAGCATCTCGACCGAGCGATAGACAGTTGCGCGTCCCAGGCGCGGCTCGGCCTGCCGCAACTCCTGCCACAGATCATCAATAGTGAAATCAGCGCCGCTGGCCGCCAACTCTATCAGCCGTTCGGCGATAAGTTGACGCGGGCGCGTATGGCGCTGGCTCGCCTCGTCGAACGCCGCCCGGATCTTATCTGCGATCACATTTGCCTCTCTTTCTTCGCTTCCCTGCTAGTCAGGTATCCTTAATGGTACATTGTACCATATAGAGAGGAGAGAAGGTATTTTTCTACACACTGGTACAGATAATTATGTATGCATCATCCAATCATCAACCTGGACCCACGCGTTCGCCGGGCCGCTAGCGCCGATATGGATATAGACAGAGTTCTCTGCACCCGAGTCGAAGGTAAGCGTAAGCTGCGTGTAGCTCGTGGGGCTGGCGCTATAATTGATCTGTTGTAACGTATTGCCGCCCGCTCCCTGCACACCGAATACGGTCATAGATGGGTCAATATTGGGGGATGTGCGGATATACACGCTCACCACATAGGCGGTATTAGGCGTCACATTCACATGTTGGCCGAGATCCGCGTGAATACTATCAGGGCCAACATTGATCCACGCGTTATTGTTGCCTGTATGCGCCTGACCCGCATTCAGATCAATGCCTGTAACCGCCGCTGTACCAACCCAGGGGAACGCAAGCTGATTCGAAGTCTGCGCCTCGTAACCTGGATTCTGCACAAGATTGACACTGGGAAGCGGCGTCGCCGTCGTTGTAGGGATAGGCGTTGGCGTCGGAGCCACAGGAGTCACCGCACGTGGGGCCACCGTGGGAGCAGGAGTCGCGGTATGCACCGGCGTCGGCATAACGTGTACTACCGGCGTAGGAGCGGTCTTCTTCTTGCTGACCACCGTCGCCTTCGCCGGAGCAACAATGAGCGTGTGCGTGGGCGCATCAATTTTTACGTATGCTTGTTTGTTGGGGCTGCGCGTTTGCAGCAGAAGGACGCCAGGGATAGCAACAACAACGAGCAGGACCAGGAAGAGTGAGAGCGCGATAAAGAGCCGCGCACGCCTGGAAGTAGGTAGCCACGATGGCGTAGACCTGGTAGCGCCCTTTCCTTGCCGAATATCCGACTGCACAGCGGGCACGTCGGCGCGCTGCGTTACATCTTGCGCAAAAGCAGCACCCGGCATAACCATATCGTAGTAGTCCCCCCGATAGCTCAGCGCGTCGGTCGTGATAACATACTGTGCCCTGGTGGCATGATAGAACGCGTCAGCCAACGCGCTCGCCGTGGGATAGCGCCGCTCGGGATCTTTTTCCAGCGCCTTCAATAACACACTTTCGATCTGCGGCGCAATGTTTGGAACCAGAAGGCGCGGCAACGGTGGCGGTTGATTGACATGCATAGATGCAAGCGCGACTTGGTTCTCGGCGGCAAAGGGTCGGCGGCCCGTGATCATTTCGTAGAGGAGCACGCCAAGAGAGTAGATATCGCTGCGCGCATCGGCCTTGCCATCGCTCACGAACAGCTCGGGCGCGATATAATCGACGGTCCCCAAGACGTTGCCAGTGGTGGTGAGAGAGCTCGTATCGTCCATGATGCGCGCCACGCCCAGATCGGACAGGTAGCAGAGATCATCAGTGCTGAGAAGAACGTTGGTAGATTTGATATCGCGATGAATAATACCATGCTGGTGGAGATAATCGAGGGCCGAGGCGATATCGAACAGGTAACGGCTGGCTTCGTCGGGCGAGAGAATCGAATGCTGAATGCGTTTGCCCAGTGTGCCGCCGTTGATAAATGGCATGACGATATAATAGCGCGTCACACCATCTAGCTCACTCTCGCCGGTATCATAAATAGGAACGAGATGCGGATGATGCAAGGCCGCCATGATCTGCGCCTCGCGCATAAAACGCCTCAACATCCCATCGCTGTCTTGCTTAAATATTTTAACAGCAACCGGACGCTGGAAATGGGGATCGTATCCCAGATATACATCGGCCATTCCGCCCTTGCCTACACGCTGGGACAGCGTGTAGTGGTCAAGCGTTCTACCAGCGAGCCCTATCATACAAATTCTCCAGACACAGTCGGGAAACCTTATAAAATCAAAATGAAATCCTCTGAAAATCAGAAATATATACTCATACAAGGATAATCGGGCCATACCCACTGTGAGAAGGGCGATGTAGTTATAAAGTGGTTAAGAATCGGTTAAGATACGGCCAGAAGAGAGTTTTTTTCTCCGCCCCGTATATCCTTTTTTTGTTGAGTTACGTGTAATCATAGTAGGGATGGGGCTGGCCCCCATAGGCGTTAACTTAGTAC
>JALYTQ010000294.1 GCA_030854195.1 Chloroflexota bacterium | reverse complement strand
TGCCTTGTTGGTGTGGATGCATTCTGTAACCCTATTGCTGTATTTTATGAGTGAAACAATGAACTATGCTTGTTTGATAGTGCATCGTTTCCGTGTTTGCATCCTCCCCTGTCTCACGAATCAACTTACCAAATGGATACACAGCGCATTGAATTGTCCAGCTACTTTTCTTCTGCTTTCCACAAATTTCTTGCCTTCTAGCTTCTTTTTCTTCCATCGGCGCTTGCTTTAGAGCAGCAGAACGAGGGGGAAGATATCAATTCGCGACCGAAATAGGCATATTTTTCTTATAGTACTGATAATTTGTCGAAAGATTAAGATTAGCTGAATCATTTTATAGTAGAGTTATGTTTTCAAGATGCCGCATTATGCTGCTGTAACGAGTTCGACACTGGCTTTATGTATGCTTGATCCCGGTGTGCGGAGCAAAATGCCTATCTCCCAATGGCCGCCCATTGAAAGTGTACCTTGCGCGCTGTATTGGCCCTGTCCATCCGCTGGCAGACTCATCTCGTCGGTGCCCATATCCATATCGAGCATTGTCGTCGTCAATTGAACCTGCAAGCCAGGTACGGGCTTGTTGCTACTAGCATCCTGCACCACAACCGTAAAGGTATTGAGGCCGAGTCGATTGGGCGTCACACTGAACTGGACCACAAACTGCCCATCCGTCGTCTTCAGGGTAGCGTGAAACCCTGCCTTTGCTACCGTTGCCGTCGGCGTCTGGGCACTACCACCTGCATCACACGCGGCAAGGAGCACAACGGCACCAATCAGGAACAGCAACCTCCCACCGATCTGCGCTAAGCGAAGGAGCATTGTCATTTATGCTTTCCTCTCTCTCTCAGTAGGGATGGGGCTTGCCTCCATCCGGTTCAGCACCCATATGCTTCCGGGCCGGATGGAGGCAAGCCCTATCCCTACTGATGAGGTACAAAAAAAGAACGATCTCTGAAGATAGTACGTATATTACGCGGGAAGTATCCCTTAAGGGAGAAAACTAGGGATTCCTCCCAATAGACAAAGACCGTGCAACGCCTTATAGTCACAGCAGGGGTAATCTGTATCCGCGCGGCAGCGGCTCGCGGTGCAGAAAGGTTCCCCAGGGAAGAGGCGCTGCATAGAATTGTAGCGTGTGCGTCAATTCCCGGACCTGAGAATGGAAAGGATGAGGTAGTATCATGCTATTATCGCGCAAAGCGCTCCAAAGGATTCTGGGAGTGTTGTGGCTTATCGATGGACTCTTGCAGCTCCTTCCACAGATGTGGACCATGAATATGGTCAATGGTGTCATGAAGCCAATGCTGGATGGTCAGCCCGGCTTTGTTGAGCCCAGCCTCCAATTTATTATTAATCAGACGACGACCCATCTCATAGCAGTCAACCTGCTTATCAGCGTTGTGCAGATTCTGCTCGGTCTCGGCTTCCTCTTTCTCTCGGACCGCTGGCTAAAAGAACTGGTGTGGGCCAGCATTGTATGGTCTCTGGTTGTCTGGTACGGAGGCGAGGGTATGAGTATGTTACTCACCGGGCAGGCTGGCGCGCTTACAGGAGCGCCGGGCGCGGTGCTGCTCTATCCACTGCTCGGCCTGGCTGTCTATCCGCGTAAGTCAGCGGCGGATGCGAGGAGCTCTAACGAGGGTCTGCTCTCGCGGAGGGTGTTGCGCTGGGTGCTTGCGGGTTTCTGGTTCTTCGCGGCGCTCCTCCAACTGCAAGCATATTGGTGGCAGCCGGGTCAGATCTCCCAGGCCATGGGCGGTATGGTTGGTCAGGGTGGACTCAATACCTGGCTGGTGGACCCTGTGCTCACGCCACTCTCCAACGCCATCGCAAACATTGAGACTCCGCTCAATATCGCGCTGATCGTAGTATTTCTCGCGCTGGGTATCGGCCTGGCCGTGGTGAAGGAGAAACAACTGCCTTCAGTGTTGATCGCCTCGATCGTCGTCAGTGTGGTGATCTGGTACTGCTCTCAGGGCTTCGGCATGATCCTGACCGGGATGGCGACCGATTTCAATTCGGGGCTGCTGCTGGTCGTTATGGCGCTGGCGGTCTGGCCGAGCACGCGCCTCGCGCAATCACTAGCGGATCACGCCAGCCGGGTGGCTACAACAAATGAAGAGATCCAGGCGAAGGATTCGGGTTCAACACAGCGTGCCTAGTTTCAGCACTGGCAAGCGTAAATGGGATGGGTTGATGTGAGTTCATAGCTCACATCAACCCATCCCTTCTCTTGCGAGTTGAAACGAGTGACATCGCCCCATGCCTCAAAGGGCAGAGGTCTTACGAGAGGGAGGAGATAACCCAATTGGTACAAAAGATGAAATTTTTGCAATTGTATGGTACTTTAGAATATTGACGCGCGCATTATAATTGCGTTACGCGTACAATGTGGCTATACACAGCCTGTAAGACGGATCTACGTGGGAGCAAATATGCAATGGGTGCCACTTATTTGTGCTAGACTCAGGTGCAAGAAGGAGCGGGCGGATGAATAGTAAAATTACCTATCATCAGCAGGTGAGCTATTGTGGGAAGACACGCTGTAAGAAATGTCGCGAGGGGGTCGGGCATGGACCATACTGGTACGCGTACAAGACGGTCGATGGGCACACGACGCGCAGCTATATCGGCAAAAACCTGCCAGCTGAGGCTCTGACGACCCTGGAGACCAGTGGTGCGTTGGCGGAGCCTGGCCTTGCCAGTCCCGCGCTCGATCTCAACACGGTTGCCCTGCGTATCTCTGTGCTGGGGCAGTTCCGCCTCGAACGCCGTACCTCCGAGCTCCAGTGGCAGGCCGTTCAGGAAGCCGCGTGGCAGGAGCGCATTGTACGCGCCCTGCTGGCCCTGCTTATCTGTGCTCCCGAGCGCAAGATCAGTCGCAGCCAGGCGATAGCGACGCTCTGGTCCAGAACCGATAAAGAGATTGCCCACGCGAACCTGAACAAATTGCTTCAGAAACTGCGCACTATTTTGGAACCAACGCGCCGCCGCCAGTCAGCTCGTTCCAGTACGCAACTCCTGCGTGTAGAGGGCGACTGGATTCTCCTGGCGGACCAGAGCCGCGTCTGGGTCGATGCCGATGCTTTTACCGAGCTACTGAGCGCCGCCCATACATTGACGAGGGACGATTCTGCCCCTTTGTCTATTATTTCATCTCATGAAAATATCTCTACCGGTACAGGGCAGACGCGTGAACGCCTGATGCGCGAGGCGGCGGTGATCTATGGCGGCGATTTCTGGCCCGAAGAGCGCCAGGTCGAGTGGGTCAATCTGCGCCGTCAGTCTCTCAAACACGACTGGCTCAATCTGATGCTGGAGCTGGCCGATCTCTATATGCTGCACGGGTCCACCTCGCACACTATTTCGACGCTTGACCGCGTGCTAGCCAACGATCCCGCCCACGAATCAGCCGTGCAGCGCCTGATTGTGGTGCTGGCAAAATTGAATCGGCGCGGCGAGGCGCTGCGGGCCTATCGTCGTCTCAGCGATATTTTGCAGCGCGAATATAACGCTGTCCCGCTGGAAGAGACGCGCCTGCTGTACGAGACTGTGCGCTCCGGTGGCACGCTGCCCGAGACGGGCGTGGAGCGCTCATCTGCGCAGACCTCTACTCCATCGGCACAGTCTGCCGTCATGCGCCAATCGATGCAGGTAGTGCAGGAGAGCGAAGAGGCCCACAGCGCGCCGATCGGGCGTAGTCACCAGAGCCCATTGATCGGGCGCGCCCTGGAACTGGAGGTGCTGCGCTCGATGTTGCAGGAGATCAAGCAGAACTCGCGCCTGCAACTGGTCGGCCAGCGCCGCGCCTCTGGCATTCCGCTCGATACCCAGCGCAGTCCGCAGTGTGTCTTGCTGATGGGCGAGGCCGGTATCGGCAAGACCCGTCTCGCCGAGGAGGTCAGCCGCGAGGGGCAGCGCACCGGTTGGTCGGTCATCTGGAGCCGCGTCTACCAGCAGGAGGGCGGCATCCCCTATAGGATCTGGACCGACGCCCTGCGTAAGATCATCGAGCTTGTCCCTGGCCTCGCCGATCCCACCTTGCGTATGCCCACCCTGCTCAATCCAGCCCTGGAGTCGTTACAGTTGCAGCCGCTAACCGCGCTCCTTCCCGAACTGGGAGCGCTCCCAAGCAGCCGCGTCCAGGCACCGCCCATTCAGGAACATAGCGCCACCTATCGCGTGCGTGATACGGTACGCGAGCTGCTTGTGGCCGTGAGCGAGATCACTCCCTTGCTGATTGTACTTGACGATATTCAGTGGGCCGATGGGAGCAGCCACGATCTGCTCAGCCATCTCGCCCGTTCGCTCTACGGCTATCCCGTCTACATCGTCGTCACCTGCCGCGACAGCGAGCTTTCCCATCAACCGACGCATCCCCTGCTTGAGCAGGTGCGGCACATGCAACGCGAGCACGCCATCAGGACGCTGGATATCAAGCCACTGACCAGCGAACAGATCGCCCAGCTGGTCTCGCACCTGCCTGAGCCCATGATCCAGCATATTCAGGTGCAGGCCGCTGGCAACCCCTTCTTCGCCGAAGAGCTTGCGCGCACCACGCCGCCCACGTTGCCTAAGACCGTCGCCGCCGCCCTCGATCAGCGCATGAAGAAGCTCAGCGCACCCTGTGTGCAACTGCTTGGCAATGCCGCTGTGCTGGGTGGCTCCTTCGAGTTCCCGGTGATCTGCGCCATGGAGACCGATAGCGCGCTCGCCGACGAGGATACTGTGCTGACCATGCTCGAAGAGGCGCTGCAATCGGGCGTCATCACTGAAGAGGGCACAGGCACGCGCATCACCTATCACTTCTGGCACCCCTTGCTCGTTAGCCACCTGTACGACAATATCATGGGCATCAAGCGCACCCGCCTGCACCTGCGTGCCGCGAAAGTGTTGCAACGCACCTACAAGGGACACGAGGAAGAGGTCGCCGCCACGATCACGCATCATCTCATACGCGGCGGGGCCGAACCCTCGGCCATCGCCCGCTATGCCGAACTCGCCGCCGACCATGCGTATGGGCTCTCCGCCTACGCCGAGGCCGGGCATCACTACCGCATGGTCAGCGATTACGTTGAGACGCAGCTCGCTTCGGGTACACCTGTTGCCCAATCCGAGCAGCGTGCCTACCTGATGTATCTCCTGGAGCGCCTGGCCGAATGTACCATGGTCAGCGGCAAGTTCGAGGAGGCGCGACACCTGTATGAGCGGCTGCTCGATCTGAGCGGATCAGCTGGAGAACTTTCCACGTACGAGGCCCAGCGCAAAGCCCTGCTCTGGGTAGAAATCGGTTGGACGTGGCGCTATATGGCCGACATTGCGCGAGCACGCGAGTGCTGCGAGCGCGGTGAGCAGATTCTGAACGCCGCCGGTGTCACTACCGGTCCCGCCTGGGGACGCCTGCGCTACGAACAGAGCAGCCTCTATCTGCTTGAAGGACGCTATGAAGACGGACTGCGCAGCGCGCGGGAGGCGCTCGCCCTTTTCGAGCAGCAGAGCACGGCCTCCGAGCCGACCAGCGATAGCCATAATACGCGTATCCAGCGTACACTGGCAGGTAATCCCGTCGATCTGGGACTGGCCTACGGCCATATGGGCCAGCTTGCCAGCAGGGAGGGCAGGCGCATGGAGGCTCTCAGCTATCTGAACACGGCCCTGACCCTCTTCGAGCAGTACGACGACAAGCGCAGGATCGCCCATGTCTCCTGCAACCTCGGCAACGTCTACCTCAAGAAAGCCGAGTATGAGCAGGCGCAGGCAGCCTTCCGCCGCTCCTTTAACCTTGCGGAACAGCTCGGCGACGATCCACTGAAATCGGTTATCTATAGTAACTTCGGCGAACTCGCCGCCGCGACCGGCGACCTGGAGGAGTCCGAACGCTGGTATAGAAAGGCGCTCGACCTCACCGCGCTTACCAATGATCGCGAATATATCAGTAACTGGAACAGCGCCCTCGCGACCGTTTTGCAGGAACAGGGCAAGCTCGAAGAGGCTGCCTTCTGCATTCGACAAGCCCTGGCGGTTGGGCGCGCCTACCATCTCAACCCTTGCATCGGCACGGCCCTTGTCGCTCTGGGCA
>JALYTQ010000293.1 GCA_030854195.1 Chloroflexota bacterium | reverse complement strand
GTGACGCGGAAAACAGGAGCTGGCAGCAGATGCACCTCGTCGTAAATGATGAGGCCCCAATCGTAACTGGTGAAGAGCGAGAAGTGCGGAAAGTATTCTTGCCCGTTGTCTTCGCCGTTCTCTCCTCCGCTGCGCCGATAGGTGAGGATCTGGTAGGTGCTCACGGTGATGGGCGCGATATCTTTGCGCTCGCCCGTGTATTCGCCGACCATCTCGGGGGGAATGTTCGTCTTGTCGATAATCTCCTGAATCCACTGGCGCACCGCGACCGTGTTGGGCGTGAGGATCAGCGTGGCCCTTTGCACGGACGCCATCGTGACGAGTCCGACGATCGTCTTACCGGCACCGCAGGGGAGCACGACGACGCCGCTGCCACCGCTTGGCGCTCCTCCCGCGTAAAAGGCAGCCGAGGCCGCGTTCTGGTAGGCGCGTGGCTCGAAAGACTTGCCCAGTAGTGTCTCTGTACGCAGTTGTAGCGTCAGAGATGAGCCATCGGTATAGCCCGCCAGGTCTTCGGCGGGAAATCCGATATGAATGAGCGCCTGCTTAATATGTCCACGGCGCGAGGAGTCTACCTGGATGGTGTTGCGGTCGAGCTGACTGATGAGGTAGGGCTGTGTGCGTTTATGATGCATCACCTCGGCGATGAGTGCTGTGTCCTCTGATTTGAGCAGCAGCGCGTCGCCGTCGCGCACCAGTTTGATGCGGCCATAGCGATTGATGTACTCGCGAATATCCGTGCCGATGTTGGAAGGAATCGCGTACTTACTGTAGCGCGTCAGCAGGTCCAGGATCTCCTGCGCGTTCATGCCGCCCGCCGCCGCGTTCCAGAGCGAGAGTGGAGAGAGACGATAGGTGTGAATGTGTTCTGGCGACTTCTCCAGTTCCGCGAACTGGGCGAGTGCATCGCGCGCCTCTGCATGCTGTGGATGATCTACTTCGAGCAAAATAGTACGGTCACTTTGCACGATCATCGGATTATCAGGGTTCATTGTTCTTTAAACTCCAGGCATATCCGCCCACGCCTTCACATATTTCATAATGGCGGTGATCGCGGCCTCTTCATAGCCACGCATGAGATGGCGCGCTCCAATAATCACCTTGATACCTTTAGGCCCCACTTGCTGCTCAACAAATGGTTCGAGCTTGTACAATGGGCAGATCTCGTCGAATTCGCCGGTAACAAACAATTTCGGACGCTCAAAAGGCCGTGGAAAGCCGCTGCTTGTGCGAAAAAGAGGCAAGCTGATGGCAACAATCGTACGAATACGCGTATCGAAAGGGGCGTAGAGGAGCGCGGTATACGCCCCAAAGCCATGGCCGATGACACAAACCTTCGCTGGATTGGCGCGTGGGTGCGTTAGCACTTTATCCAGAGCGCCTGCCAGATCAAGCGGCTCCATGCGTCCGTCCGTCTGCTGCCCCTGACTCTTGCCGACACCACGAAAGTTGAACCGCAAGGCGATCATACCCGCGGCAGCCAGACTCTTTGCCAGCCCCACGGTGAGCGCGTCGTTCATGTCGCTGCTGGCTGGCTGTGGATGACAAAGGACGATGACGGGTGCAGATCCGACCTGAGCGGGATCGTGCAGCACTCCCTCCAGCACAAACGCTGGCTGTCCTTTGCAAGGAAACGTAATCGGTCGTTCGCTTTGCGCTGATGAAGTCATTTCTTTGCTTATGCCCCTCCACTCCCCTTTAGTTTGCAGCACAGTCCTATCTTAACTCAGGAAAGGCCAGGCGTCAACTTTCTTGTGTGAAAAGGCTGTGAAGTCCCCAGGAATGCATAACCCAAAAGTCATATTCTGTGAGTTTATAGAATATTTTCGACAAAGTACATAGAAATTGCCTTACAAAACCTTTGCATGTGCCTCTGTGGATGTTATACTGAATATAACATTTGTAATCTGCTTTGTTTTACGCGATATCTGGTGTCATCAAGGATGATCCTTTCCTGCATCCCTTGCGTAGTAATGCCTCTCAGGGGAATGACAGTCATGAATATGCAAGGAGAAAAAGGGAAAGAGGAGGGCGATACCAAACTGTTATTTTCTCGCCTGCCTTTTTCTTAGATCATCCTGATCGAAGTGCGGTCCTTCGCGGGGAGAGGGACATCACTGATCGCCTGTATGATGCCTGCTGCGTATTTTGATCGTTGTTGCTCAAATACCTGGATACCTTACTCTATAGTACGCAATCCAACGTATCTAATTTATTACGTTTCCACGTTTTTCTGTTTGTCACGAAAGTTTACGACTTGCGTAATACATTTGTACGTTGTACTGTTGTATCTGTACGAAAATGGAGGGGTCCCCTTCACTAGACTCCCCACTTGTAGAGCAAAGGGAGTATTTGTAAGGTATAATGGTAGAATAGTCTAGTGTAGAGGCAGGAAAACATATGTCCAGCATTTTAGTCGTCGAGGATGAGGGATCTATCTCCAGGCTACTCAATGAAGAACTGGGAAACGAAGAATATCAGACTGTTAAGGTTCTCAATGGCGATGATGCTGTGCAGTTTGCATTACGCGAAATACCGCGTTTAATCATTTTAGATCTGATGTTACCGCGTCTAAATGGTTACGAGGTGATACGGCAGGTGCGCGAGCATCCGAAGTGTATGCATATTCCTATTATCGCCCTTGGCTCCCATAGCCTTGTGGCCTATAAAGTGCGCGTGCTGGAGGCCGGTGCCGACAATTATGTAGTCAATTCCAGCCCTGGCGCGCGGCTCTCCGCTGAGACAGCTGCCGAACTGCTCGCCTGCGTGCGCTCCTTGCTACGCCGCTCTCAGCAATGCTCGCTCTCGCCTTTGACGCTCTTGCCCGGTGGTCTGCAGCTCGAACGAGCCATTGATTACAAATTGAGCAGTGTCAATCCATGGAGCATTCTGTACCTTGATCTCGACAATTTTAAGGCATTCAACGATGTCTATGGTTTCCTCGCTGGCAACAATATGATTCTCCTGGTCGGCCATATTTGTCAGCGCGTTGTCTACGAGGATGGCAACGCCGATGATTTCGTGGGCCATGTCGGCGGTGATGACTTTGTGATTGTGACGACGCCCGAACGCTCGCATACGCTCAGCCGCAACATCATCGCGCATTATAAACGCGAGAGCGCGCTGCTGTACCGCTCGGACGATTTGGAGCATGGGACGATCAGTGGCGTCGATCGTAAAGGGCGTCCCTATAAATTTCCGCTCGTCTCTTTATCTATCGGGGTAGTCAGTAGTTATAGCCGTCGCCTCTATAGCATGGATGAGATTGGTACGCTTGTGGCGGATGCGAAGCGACAGGCGAAACAGACACCGGGCAATGTATTTTACCTTTCGTCGCAATCAAGCTCTCCCAGTCAGGGCTACTCTCGCCTCTCGTATTCCCCACCTCCATCGCCACGCGGCAAACAGTTTGATCAGACCATTTTCCACTTTGTGAAGGAGGATGCGCTTGCTGAGTTCAAGTAGCGCGCTCTTTTCTGGGTGTGCTATGATATCCTTAAACAGTGGAGTATGGAAAGCGGGTGGTCAGTATGAGTCAGGAATATAGCGAGATACAACAAGAGGGTGATACCCTCGCTGAGCAGGAGCGCGAGGCCACGCGCCAGGCGCTACGCGAGAATGCCAAACGTGTCTTGCGCGAAAGCAGGTTGGCGGAGATGTTGCAGGGCATCAATAAAAACCTGCTCAAAGGGCGGGGCCGCTTTGAAGAATATGATTCTATGGTCCTTTTCAAGTGGGGAACGGGGTATACCCTGCGTCATATCTGGGTCGAGGTTGTGGGGAGCACGCTGCGTTTCCGCCTGGCGCAGCATCTCAAGTGTACGCGCCCGGCCCCTCTCTGCGACGGCGAATATCACACGTTTACCAGCGCGATGTGGGCTGATTACGATTTCCTTCAATCCGAGCTCAAGAAGTACTACGACAGGCCAGTCTCTGAAACATCTTCGGATTAGCCGCCACTGCTTCCCTCTTCTTACATCGGCTCCAGGGAGAGCACCCGTACCGATCCTGTGCTCGTCACAAAGCGGTTGATTGCCTGGTAGTTGGGGTCGGCGTAGAACTCTTCGCGCTCGCTTTCGCTGCCCCAGCTAAAGAGGTTGAGCAGGACTGAGCCTTGATGGTAGGGTACGCTCTGTGTTGTGGCTGGTTTACCACTGGCTAAGGCCCGGCTGGCGGCGAAGGTCTCCTCCTGCATGCCGCGTGCTAAGAAGGCGAACGCGAGGGTTGATTGGACTGCCTGCTGGCGCAGCTTTTCAATCCAGCCCAGTTCCGCGTATTCCGCCTGTTCCTTGCGAATATGCGCCAGATGTGCTGCAGCCAGGACAGGACTGGCTGCCGGGCGACTATACCCCCAGAGGTAGCGCATGAGCCATTGCTCGGGCGCGGCGGT
Organism: Chloroflexota bacterium; assembly: GCA_030854195.1. Lineage (GTDB taxonomy): Bacteria > Chloroflexota > Ktedonobacteria > Ktedonobacterales > Ktedonobacteraceae > JACDAE01. Next base: position 1,693 of record JALYTQ010000293.1, on the reverse strand, counting down.
CAGCAGCTCGGTCGCCATGGTGGTGAGCAGCTGCTTCGGCCCGTACTTCTCCTGTGCGCTCTGCCAACTTTCGTCGTCGTCCCATGTTGTGAGCATGAGGTAGTAGGCATCTTTGCCTCGGCTGCGATAGAAGCGCGAGGAGATGAGCCCCGGCGCGATGCGCACGGTATCGGCGATCAGGCGGATGCGTGCCAGAATATCGGCATCCCTGCCCGTTGTGGTATAGGCTAACGTTGCTACAAGTAATTCCATACGCTTGTCTCCTTCTCCTGTACGACGTGCGCATAGCATAGCACAGGTGTTTCTTCCTCGCAATAGCCCGACCGTACGCGGGCTTGTGAACCGAGCGCCCAATTGATATACTGCGTATATAATACGTCGGCGTGCTTGAGCCACGTTGTGTAGATGCTCGTATGCAATAGAATCCCCACCGTGAGGTGCTCCATGCTTGAACCAGAAATGACGCGTAATAGTGTAGATTGGCGGCAGGCCCGTCCCGAGGATGCCGCTCTCTGGGTCTCGGTGACACGACGTAGTGCCGACCAGCTTCATTTCGAACCCGAGGATGCGCAGATTGCGCGCTACAAAGAGGAGAGTTCCGAGATGCAGGCGCAACGCTACCTGCTCTGGCGCGATGACGCTCCCATTGGCCGCCTGCGCTTCTTTTCACAGGGCAATACCGCCCAACTGGATGGCCTGGTGCTGCTCCCCGAGGCGGGCGGAAGCGTCGCGGCGCAGGTGGTAGGGGAAGCGCTTGTGCGGGCGGCTGCCCTCGAAGCGCGCCACCTGAAGGTGACCTATCCCGCCGCCTATATCGCTTCGTTCGCCTCCGCCGGTTTTCAGGAGAAGCGTCGTCGCACAGGGATGACTGCACCCACCAATCTGTTCATGCCTCAGTTTCCGTTGCCCAACTCCCTGCGTATTCGTCAGATCGCTCCCGGCGAGTCCGAGCAGGTTGGTATCCTGTTGCAGCGCGCCTACGCGAACGGCCCCGACAATCTGCATGCTGATGTGGCGAGCTGGCGGGCGGAGGTACGTGCGATTCAGGAAGGACGCTTTGGTCCCTTCATTCCTGAGAGCTGTTTCGTGGTCGAGCACAGCCTGGATCGCTTTCATATTGCCGGAGCCATCCTCATCCACCTTGAGCGCGGCATTCCCTGTATACGCCACATGGCCGTCGCGCCCTCGTTCCGCCACGTCGGCCTGGGCCAGCATCTGGCATTGAAGGCAATGCGCCGCCTGCAGGAGCTGGATTATACTACTGTGCTGCTCTACGTGACACTCGGCATTCCAGCGGTCAATCTGTATCATCGCCTGGGCTTTATCGAGGATGGCCCGACGTATGTCGAAGCCGAACGTATGCTTATCCGTTGAGGAATTGTGGTAATGGATGCAATGGATAGTTTACCGCCGGGCGAGTTCGAGCTGATTGCGCGCCTCACCCGGCAGCTCCCGGCGCGCCCAGACGTTGCGCTTGGCGTGGGGGACGATTGCGCGATCCTTGCTTTGCATGGCGTCGATACGCTTGCGACCTGTGATAGCCAGGTTGAGGGAGTGCATTTTACATTGGCATTTTCCAGTCCAGAGCAGATCGGACGCAAGGCATTGGCGGTCAACCTGAGTGATATCGCGGCAATGGGCGGTGAGCCGCGCTACGCCCTGATTTCGCTGATCTTGCCGCCACGCCTGCCGC